>NZ_AKJI01000098.1:0-52160 GCF_000282415.1 Pseudomonas sp. GM60 | reverse complement strand
CTTGGTTACTTGGGGCTTTTCCAAGTGACTCGCCGTAAGGGCGAAACCATTAGTGGCCGTTACCACAGCAACGGATATACACACAAAACCCAATCAATACACCCAAACCTCAACCCGCCGATTCTTGATCCGCCCCTCATCCGCACTATTGGCCGCCACCGGCATCTCGGCGCCAAAACCGCGAATCTCGCGAAACACCACGCCGCTTTTCACCAACTCCCGCCGCACCGCCATGGCCCGCAATTTCGACAACAGGTCAGCCCGCGCCGGATCGCTCTTGGCATCGCCAAACCCCACCAACGTCACCTGCCGGTTGGTTTTCTGGTTCTGCTGAAGGTAATCGAGCACCCGCGTCAGGTCCTGTCGGGCCTTGTTGTCCAGCGTTGCGCTGCCTTCCTCGAAACGAAAATTCACAGTCAAGCGCTGGGCGTGGCGGCTGAGCGCCTGATAACCCTCGGGCATCAATGCATTGGGCGTAACGGCCATTGCCTGGACGGTCTGGGCAATAAACCCGTTGGCCGCGACGATGGCCTGGCCGTTGCTGCTTTGCGCAAACGCCACCAACGCTTCGGCCCAGGGGTTTTTGGCGTTGGGCGGCAGGTAAAAGAACAACCGCCGCGACAATGGATAGTCTTCCGTGGCGATCAGGCTGTTGAGCGGCGGCATAGCCTGGGATTGGCCATCGACGATCGCCACGGCTTTGGCCTGACGCACGTAGGGCAGGCCGATAAAACCGATGCCTTGCGGATCGAGGCTGACCGCGTCGGACAACTGCTCGCTGGATTCGAAACGTTTCGCTGCGCTGTTCAGCGATTTCCCACGACGGCTGAGGACCACTTCCTTAAACGTGTCGTACGTGCCCGATTGGTCATCCCGCGCATACAGGTGAATGGCTCCGCCGCTGCCGCCGAGTTCTTCCCAGGTTTTCACTTCGCCGCTGAAGATTTGCGCCAGTTGTTCGGTGTTGAGTTGATTCAGCGGGTTTTGCGGATGAAGGATGATTGCCAGGCCGTCGATGGCGATCACCTGCTCGGCGCCGGGGCTCTTCAGGTCGCCGAGGGATTGCAGGGCCAGCAGTTCGCTGTCCTTGATCGGGCGCGAAGAGGCGGCGAGACCCGCCGTGGCGTTTTTCAGGGCTGTGAAACCGGTGCTGGAACCGTGGGCCGCGATGTCCACCATGACCCGGCGGCCCTGAGCGGTTTCGCCGACCACGCGCAATTCGTTGGCTTTGTCCGGGGTTTCGCTGTGGACCTTGAGCAAGCCTTGCTCGCGCATCAAGCCCTCGACCAGCGCCGGGCCCAATGCCGCGCCGATGGTGTTGGAACCCTGGATGCGCAGCACCGGTCCCTGTTTGGGCGTCGGCAAGTCACCGGCCGAGGCGGTGATGGGCAGCCCGGCGCACAGCATTAACAGGAAGAAAACGCGCAGCGTCATGCCGGCACCTTTAAAGAACAAAGAAAGTGCCGGGAGATTAAGTCAGTAAGGTTTCTGAAAGATGACAGTTAACCTTGTAGGAGCTGGCTTGCCAGCGATGTGGGTTTGACATTCAACATTTAAGTTGACTGACAAACCGCTATCGCGAGCAAGCTTGCTCCTACAGTTGAGCTGCGTTGAACCGAGGGATCAGCTCAACTCAAGCCAGATCGGCGCATGGTCCGACGGTTTTTCCATCCCGCGCAGTTCGTAATCCACACCGGCATCCTTCACTCGCGGCAACAAGCCGTGGGACGCCATGATCACGTCAATCCGCAGCCCGCGCTTCGGTTCATCCTCAAAGCCACGGCTGCGGTAGTCGAACCAGCTGAATCGGTCGGCCACGTCCGGGTTCAGGTGGCGGAAGCTGTCCACCAGGCCCCAGTTCTTCAGGCGGGCCATCCACTCGCGTTCTTCCGGCAGGAAGCTGCATTTGCCAGTTTTCAGCCAGCGCTTCATGTTGTCCGGGCCGATGCCGATGTCGCAGTCTTCCGGGGAAATGTTCACGTCGCCCATCACCACCAGCGGCTGTTCGTTGTTGAACTGGCTTTCCAGCAGGTGCTGCAGATCGTTGTAGAAACGTTCCTTGGCCGGGAATTTGGTCGGATGGTCGCGGCTTTCACCCTGTGGGAAATAGCCGTTCATGATCGTCACCGGCACGCCATTGGCATCAGCGAAGGTGCCCCAGATGAAGCGGCGCTGGGCGTCTTCTTCATCGGTGACGAAACCTTTGTGCAGCTCCAGCGGTTCCTTGCGCGAGAGCAGGGCAACGCCGTAGTGACCTTTTTGCCCGTGGAAATACACGTGATAGCCCAGCGCCTGGATCTCGGCCAGCGGGAATTGATCGTCGTGGACCTTGGTTTCCTGCAGGCCGATCACGTCCGGCTGATGCTTTTCGATCAGCGCCGCCAGCTGATGAGGACGAGCGCGCAGCCCGTTGATGTTGAAGGAGACGATCTTCATGGTCGGCAGTCCTGGCAAAAGGGCGATGCTAGCTGACCTGTGGGATTGGGGCCAGTGTGGGGTGAGGGGATTCTCGGTGTTCTGTCAGATCTTCATTGGCAGTACCGGCCTCTTCGCGGGCAAGCCCAGTCGATGAAGATCCTGACTTGGTCTATACCTGTCTGGGGAACCGTGAAGCCACCCAAACGCTCGTACCAATAAGAGCGCAGCCACCCGAGCCGCGCCGGGGAGAATGACCGTTATGCCCGAAACCTCGACCGTCATCGCCGATATCCACATGCTCGACAGCGGCTATTCCCGCGAAGCCCGCTCCCTGTTGTACCAGGCCTACCGCCACGAGCCGACCTTCGGCTACCTCTTCGAAGCCGAACGCCCCGGTTATGAACAGCGGGTGCGCGCCACCGTACGGGAACTGGTCAAGCAACACTTTCTTCAGGATTTGCCAGCCATCGGCCTGCTGGTCAACGACCGCTTGATCGGTATCGCGCTGATCGCGCCGCCGCAACGACGCCTGGGCATCACCGAAAGCTGGGCGTGGCGCCTGCGAATGGTGCTCAGCACCGGGTTTCGCTGCACCCGCCGCTACCTCGAATACCACGACGCGGTGATGGCCTGCGTGCCGTCCGATTCGGTGCACCTGCTGCCATTGCTGGGGGTTCACCCGCAATTTCAGGGCAAGCACTTCGGCGAACAACTGCTGCAGGCGGTCCATAACTGGTGCGCGGTCGATGAACATTCCCAAGGTGTAGTCCTCGATACCGGGAATCCGCGTTATCTGGAGTTCTATAAACGTCAGGGCTACGAGGAAATCGGTGAAGTGGCGGTAGGACCGATCCGCGAGCACGTGTTTTTCCACGCCAACCCACAGGTGCTGCAAACCGCCACGGCATAAAACGGTAGAACTTTCGCGGGGCGCGAGGCTCTATCACGCTCCCACGCTCGTGATAGCATCCGCGCCTATGAAGTTTCCAGGAAGAATTACCAGCGGCGTGCTGATGCTGATCACCAGCTGCGCGGCGCTGGCGCAAAGTGAATTGGATGTGCGGATCAAACCGTCCAACGATGAACTGAAGGCCAATATAGAGGGCTATATCGGCAGCCTCGGCGATCGTGACGAGGAGGCCTTGTTGCGCTTCAGTCGTGGCGCCGAAGAACAGGCGCGCAAGGCCGCCCAGGCCTTGGGTTATTACCAGCCACAGATCGACACGGACGTGAAGGGCGGCAAGACACCGCGCCTGGTCATGAACATCGATCCCGGCGAGCCTGTGCATTTGCGCAATGTCACTATTCGCATCGACGGCCCTGCGGCCTCCCTCAAAACCTTTCGTGTGCCCAAAAGCAATGCGCTGAAAACCGGCGCAGTGCTCAATCATGGCCGCTACGAAGACGCCAAGCGGCTGATCCAGAACCAAGCCTCGCGTTACGGTTTCTTCAGCGGTTATTTCACCCGGCAGAAACTGGCGGTCGACCCGCGAGCCGGCGTTGCCGACATCGAACTGATCTACGAAAGCGGCCCGCGTTACACCTTGGGTAAAGTCAGTTTCGAAGGCGATACGCCGTTCGACGAAGAGTTGCTGCAACGCATGGTGCCGTTCAAGGCGGGTGAGCCCTATGACTCCGAACTGATCGCCGAACTGAATCAGAATCTGCAGGCAAGCGGGTACTTCGAAGGCGTGCGCGTCGACGCCGCGCCGACGGCGTCCAAGAACGATGTGATCCCGGTGGACGTCAAGCTCGACACCCGCAAGCCGCGGACCATGGGCCTCGGCCTGGGCTATTCCACGGACGTCGGCCCTCGGGTCAAGGCCAACTGGACCCGGCACTGGGTCAACCCTCAAGGCCACAGCTATGGCTGGGAAACCGAAGTCTCGGCGCCACGGCAAAACGTCGGGCTGTTTTATGACATTCCGCTGGACCCGCCGCTGACCGACAAACTGCGCTTCGCCGGTGGTTATCAGAGTGAAGAAATCGCCGACAAGGACAGCCTGAGCAAACTGCTGACCCTCGGCCCCGAATGGCACAGCAAGTTGCCCAGCGGCTGGCAGCGAGTGGTGTCGCTGAAATGGCAGCGCGAAGAATATCGACTCGGCGATGACTCGGGGCTGAGCAATCTGCTGATGCCCGGCGTCAGTTATTCCTACCTGAAAAGCGACAACCGCATCGACCCGCACAACGGCTATCGACTGCAGTTCGAAAGCAAAGTGGCCAAGGAAGGCTTGGGTTCCGACAACAACCTGCTTTACGGCACCGCGCTGGTCAAAGGCCTGACCACGGTGTTCGATAAACACCGTTTCCTCGGCCGGGTGCAGGTGGGTGGCAGTGCCACCAATGGCTACAAATCGGTGCCGCCGTCGCTGCGCTTCTTCGCCGGTGGCGATCAGAGCGTTCGCGGTTACGACTACCAGAGCCTGTCCCCGGAAAACTCCGACGGCGACCGCATCGGTGGTCGCTACATGATTGCCGGCAGCGTCGAGTATCAATATTCCATCGCCGAAAAATGGCGGGTCGCAACGTTCGTCGACCAGGGCAATTCCTTCAACAAACTCGAACTGCCCGATCTCAAGACCGGCGTCGGTATCGGCGTGCGCTGGGTGTCACCGGTGGGGCCGATTCGCCTCGACCTGGCCCACGCGATGGACGACGACGGCGGCATACGACTGCACTTTTCCATGGGGCCTGAGCTGTGAAGCGTGGTTTGAAAGTAACGCTGCTGACGATTCTGGCGCTGCTGATGCTGGTGCTGTTGGCTGTGACCACGGTGCTGGGCACCGCGACGGGCAGCCGCTGGGCGCTCGGCTTTGTGCCGGGTTTGACGGTCGAGAATTTCCAGGGCCGTCTGGGCGGTCAGTGGAGCGCCGATCATCTGGTCTGGCAGCAGGACACCAGTCGGGTTGAACTGAGCAAAGTGATTTTCGCCTGGTCGCCGTTGTGCCTGACGCGCATGGCCCTGTGCATCGAGCAACTGAAAACCGATCAGGTCAGCCTGCAATTTCCACCGGGCCCTGAAGAGCAGAGCAGCGGACCGATCACCTTGCCGGATCTGAAATTGCCACTGGCCATCGAGCTGGGCGATGTGCAGGTCGGCAGCTTGCTGTTCAACGGCAGCGAAGAACTCAAAGGCCTGCAACTGGCGGCGCACTGGACCGAGCAGGGGATGCAGATCGACTCCGTGCAACTGCAACGCGACGACCTCAGCCTGAACCTGTCCGGCCTCCTGCAACCCAACGGTAACTGGCCGCTCAAGGCTGAGGGCAAACTGACCCTGCCGGCGCCCGAGCCCTGGGCGCTGACGCTGAAAATCAACGGCGACCTGCTGAAAACCCTGAAGCTCACCGCCGACAGCAGCGGTTACCTGAACGGCCAACTGACCGGCGAGTTGCAGCCGCTGGTGGACAACTTGCCGGCCAAGGTGCGGATTACCGCCGATGGCTTCAAGCCCAGCGCCGATTTGCCAGACACCCTGCAACTCAATCAGCTTGAACTGACCGGCGACGGCGACCTGAAAAACGGCTACCAGTTGCGCGGCAACGCCACGCTACCTGCCGAGCAAGGCCCGGTTGCACTGATGCTGCAAGGCAAAGTCGACGCCAACGGCGCGCAGATCGCCGCGCTGGACCTGACCGCCAACGACAAGCAAAGTCTCAAACTCACGGGTGTTCTGGACTGGAGTAAAGGCCTGAATGCCACGGCGAAAATCGACTGGCTGGATTTCCCCTGGCACCGGCTCTATCCGCTGATCGACGAACCTGAAGTGGCGTTGCGCAGCTTCAACGGCGAAGTCTCTTACACCGACGGCAAATACCTCGGCAACTTCAAGGCTGCACTGGATGGCCCGGCCGGGGCGTTCAGCCTGAGCAGCCCGTTCGCCGGCGACCTGACGAAAATCTACCTGCAACAAATCCAGCTCGACGCGGGGCAGGGCAAGGCCGAAGGCCACCTGAACCTGCAATTTGCCGATGGCTTTGCCTGGGACACCGCGCTGGACCTCTCGGCGATCAACCCGGCGTACTGGGTCGCGGAATTGCCGGGCACCCTGGCCGGACCGTTGCGCAGCAAAGGCGAGATGAAGAATGAAAAACTCAGCCTGAACGCGGACCTTGATCTGAAGGGCAAGCTGCGTGGCCAGCCGGCCATCCTGCAAGCCAAGGCCGATGGCAGCGGCGAGCAATGGAACCTCAGCGCGCTGCAAATCCGCCTCGGTGACAACAGCATCACCGGCAAAGGCAGCTTGCAACAGAAACTCGCCGGCCAGATCGACATCAAGCTGTCGCGCCTGGCGCAGCTGTGGCCGCAACTGCGCGGCCAGCTCAATGGTCGCGTCGATGTCGCCGGCACGCTCAAGGCACCGCAAGGCAAGCTCGGGCTGCAAGGCACGCAACTGGCGTTCGAAGATAATCGCCTGCAAAGCCTGAACCTCGACGCGACCCTCGACAGTGCGCAACGGGCGAAAATCGACTTCAAGGGCAGCGGCATTCAGACCGGCGACACGTCGCTGGGCACGCTGACGGCCAGCGGTCAGGGCGATATCAAAAACCAGAAACTGACGCTCGATCTGCAAGGCCCGCAACTGAAACTGGCCCTGGGTTTCGACGGCAATCTGGACAAAGGCAACTGGCGCGGACGTTTGGCCGGCGGTGACATTCAGGCCGGTGGCCAGGACTGGAAGCTGCAAAACCCGGCGAAACTCGAACGGCTGGCGGACGGCAAAATCAACTTCGGTGCCCATTGCTGGATGTCCGGTCCGGCCAGTCTGTGCGGTGAAGACCAGCGCCTGATGCCGGAACCGAAGCTGCGTTATCACCTCAAGCAATTCCCGATTGAAAGCCTTGCGCAATGGCTGCCGAAGGATTTCGCCTGGAAGGGCCGGCTCAATGCCGACCTGCAACTGGACCTGCCGGCCAGCGGCCCGAACGGCCAGATCAGCCTCGATGCCAGCGGCGGCACCCTGCGCATCAAGGAAAAGGATCAGTGGCTGGACTTCCCCTACCAGACCCTGAAACTCACCAGCAAACTCACGCCCAAGCGCATCGACACCGACCTCAACTTCGTCGGCGGCAAGCTCGGCGAATTGAGTGTGCAGGCGCAGATCAATCCATTGCCGAAGAACAAACCGCTGACCGGCGCGTTCCGCCTCAATGGCCTCGACCTGTCCGTGGCGCGACCGTTTGTGCCGATGGTCGAGAAGCTCACCGGACGCCTGAATGGCAGCGGCACGATTTCCGGTGGTTTGCTGGCGCCTTTGGTCAACGGCAATCTGTTGCTCAGCGACGGCGAGATTTCCGGCCCTGAATTGCCGATGGACCTTGAAGCGTTGCAGCTTCAAGCGCTGATCGCCGGCGAAACCGTGCAGTTGAACGGTGGCTGGAAAAGCGGCAAGAGCGGGCAGGGCAGCTTGACCGGCAGCATCGCCTGGGGTCAGGCGCTGGTGGTGGACCTGGCGCTCAAAGGCACGCAATTGCCGGTCACTGTCGAACCGTACGCCAAGCTCGAAGTGGCGCCGGACTTGAAGATTTCGATGAAGGGCGACGAGCTGGCCATCGCTGGCAAAGTGCTGGTGCCGAAAGGCGAAATCACCGTGCGCGAGTTGCCGCCATCGACGGTCAAGGTTTCTGATGACACGGTGATCATTGGCGCGCAGACCGAAGAGGGCAAACCGCCGCTGGCGATGAAAATGGACATCGACGTGGCCGTCGGCGAAGACAAACTCAGCTTCGCCGGGTTTGGCCTGACCGCCAACCTGCAAGGGCACGTGCACATCGGCGACAACATGGACACCCGCGGCGAGCTGTGGCTCAACGACGGGCGTTATCGGGCCTACGGCCAGCGGCTGACGGTGCGCCGGGCGCGCTTGCTGTTTGCCGGCCCGATCGATCAGCCGTACCTGGACATCGAGGCGATTCGCCAGACCGACGACGTCATCGCCGGTATTCGCCTGAGCGGCAGCGCCGAGCAGCCGGCCACGCAGATCTTCTCCGAACCGGCGATGAGCCAGGAACAGGCCTTGTCCTATCTGGTGCTCGGGCGTCCGCTGAGCACCACCGGTGAAGACAACAACATGCTGGCGCAGGCCGCGCTGGGGTTGGGCCTGATGGGCAGTGCCGGGGTGACCGGCAAACTGGCCAGCGATCTGGGGATTCAGGATTTCCAGCTCGATACCGAGGGCAGCGGCAATACGACGAGTGTGGTCGCCAGCGGCAATATCTCCGAGAAGCTCAGCCTGCGATATGGCGTTGGCGTGTTTGAGCCGGCCAACACCATTGCCCTGCGCTACAAGCTGAGCAAGAAGGTGTACCTCGAAGCGGCGGGTGGCGTGGCCAGTTCGCTGGATATCTTCTACAAGCGGGATTTTTAACACCCGTCCTCTCCAAAACCGAGTCGCTTTCTTCGCGGGCAAGCCTCGCTCCTACAGGGATTACACCGAACCCGTAGGAGCGAGGCTTGCCCGCGAAGGCGTCATTGTGTTCACCACAAAAATCCGCGCCATTTTTCCATCAAATACAAAGCAACCTAACTATTACGTTGACATTGGCTGCCTAGGCAGTAACATCTCGACATACATTCTCTGCCTAGGCAGCTAATTGGTGGTCAGATGAAACATTTCACCCCGGACGAATTCAAGAACTGCCATCTCGGTCTCCTGCTCGGGCGCGCCGCGCTGCTCAAGGACCGGATCATCGACACGCACATGGAACCCCACGGCATCACCGCCGCGCAGTTCAAAGTGCTGATCATCATCGCCCAATACGGCGTCGATACCCCGGCCGAGCTGTGCCGACACTTGTCACTCGACAGCGGTTCGATGACCCGCATGCTCGATCGTCTGGAACAGAAAGGTTTCCTCGCCCGCCAACGCTCCGAAGCGGACCGCCGTCAGGTGCAGCTTGTGTTGACTGAGCAAGGCCAGCAGTTGGCTGACCGCTTGCCGGTGATCGGCGCCGACGCGATGAACGAACTGGCCGGCGCGATCACTCCGGATGAGCTGAAAACCCTGGAACAGATCCTGAAGAAAATTTTGGTGGCAGCCGGTGACTCGATCACGCTGCTGCGGGTAGGTGACAAATGAGCAGCAAAATCTTGCGCGCCGGCCTGAGCCTGGTGCTTGCGGCCATGACCCTGGCCGGTTGCGCCAGCTACAGCGGCCTGACCACCGAAGGCAAAAGCCTCGATGCGAAAGACCTCAAGGCCGGGCAATCCCTCAGCGGCGTGACCCTGTCGCCTGCGGCCTGGCCGAAAAGCGACTGGTGGAAAAGCCTCGGCGACCCGCAGCTCGACGGTCTGATTCGCGAAGCCCTGCACGACAGCCCCGACATGCAGATCGCCGACGCCCGTGCCCATCAGGCCAGTGCCGCCGCGTATGCCGCCGACGCTGCGCGGATGCCGACCCTCGATGCCAGCGCCGGCGTCAGCCGTTCGCGTCTGGCCCGGGATCAAGACCCGAGGGGCGAGGGCGATGCCTACTCCACCGTGCGCAACATCGGTGCCAGCTTCAACTACAACTTCGACCTCTGGGGCGGCCAGCGCGACGCCTGGGAAGCCGCGTTGGGCCAGGCCCGCGCTGCCGAAGTCGATCAGCAGGCCGCGCAGCTGACGTTGTCTGCCGACGTCGCCCGCGCCTACAGCGATCTGGGTCAGGCGCACATCGTTTATGACCTGGCCAACGAAGACCTCAAGCGCACCCGGCAAATGCTCGACCTGAGCCAGCGTCGCCTGAGCTCCGGGATCGACAGCCAGTACCAGTTCCAGCAAACCGAAAGCCTGGAAGCCACGTCTGAAGCCAGCCTGATCGACGCCGAGAAACGTCTGCAAAGCGCGAAAATCGCCCTGGCGGTCTTGCTTGGCAAAGGTCCGGATCGCGGAAATGAAATCGCCCGGCCGAAGATTCTTCAGGCCAGCGCCGTCGCATTGCCGTCGGTCCTGCCCGCCGAGTTGCTCGGTCGTCGTCCCGATCTGGTGGCCGCGCGCTGGCGGGTCGAGGCGGCGAGCAAGAACATCGACGCCGGCAAGACCCGGTTCTATCCCAACCTGAACCTCAGCGCGGCGGCCGGTGCCGAATCGTTGCTGGGCGACGCGATGTTCGGTTCGGCCAGTCGATTCTTCAACATAGCGCCGACCATTTCCCTGCCGATTTTCGACGGCGGTCGCCTGCGTGCCGACCTCGATGCCCGCGACGCTGATTACGACCTCGCCGTTGCGCAGTACAACAAAAGCCTGGTGAAAGCCCTCGGTGATGTCAGTGACACCATCAACCAGTTGCGTGACATCGGCCGGCAGATCGGCGCTCAGCAGCACGCCACCGACATTGCCCAGGATTCTTACAACACCGTGGTCCAGCGGTACGGTTCCGGCATCGGCAACTACCTGGACGTGCTCAGCATCGAGCAGCAATTGCTCCAGGCCCAGCGTCAGCTGGCCAACCTGAATGCCGAGCAGATCGACCTGTCGATCCAACTGATGCAGGCGCTGGGCGGCGGTTTTCAGGGCGAAACCCTGACCGCGGCCAACGCAACCCCAGCCACGCAGCACAACTAATTCAAGGTAATGGTCATGGCCACTGCACAAAACACACAAACCTCCGGCAACCCGCAGGACACCAGCAACCCGCGCAAACGCAAAGTCATGCTGGTGGTCCTGGCCATCGTGGTGGTCCTCGCCGGTGTCGGCGTCTGGGGTTATCACGAATTCTACGGGCGCTGGAACGAAAGCACCGACGACGCCTATGTGAACGGCAACGTGGTGGAAATCACGCCGCTGGTCACCGGCACCGTGGTCAGCATCGGCGCAGATGACGGCGACCTGGTTCATGAAGGCCAGGTGCTGGTGAATTTCGACCCGAACGACGCCGAAGTCGGTCTGCAAAGTGCCCAGGCCAACCTCGCTCGCACCGTGCGTCAGGTGCGCGGCTTGTACAGCAACGTCGACGGCATGAAAGCCCAGGTCAACGCCCAGCAAGCCGAAGTGCAGAAGGCTCAGGACAACTTCAATCGCCGGAAAAATCTGGCGGCGGGCGGGGCGATTTCCCAGGAAGAACTGTCCCACGCTCGCGATGACCTGACCTCGGCGCAAAACGCCCTGGCCAACGCCAAACAGCAACTGAAAACCACCAGCGCCCTGGTGGATGACACGGTGGTGTCGTCGCACCCGGACGTGATGTCGGCCGCCGCGCAATTGCGCCAGGCGTACCTGAACCATTCCCGCAGCACTCTGATTGCACCGGTGACCGGTTACGTCGCCAAGCGCTCGGTACAACTCGGTCAACGGGTCCAGCCGGGCACCGCGCTGATGGCCGTCATTCCACTGGACCAGTTGTGGATCGACGCCAACTTCAAGGAAACCCAACTGCGCGACATGCGCATTGGCCAACCGGTGGATATCCAGGCTGACCTGTACGGCAGCGACGTGAAATTCAGCGGCACCATCGACAGCCTCGGCGCGGGCACCGGCAGTGCGTTTGCCCTGCTGCCGGCGCAGAACGCCACCGGGAACTGGATCAAGATCGTCCAGCGTGTGCCGGTGCGGATTCACATCAACGCCGAAGAACTGGCCAAGCACCCGTTGCGCGTGGGCCTGTCGACTCAGGTCGATGTGAACCTGCGCGACCAGAGCGGCCCGGTGCTGGCTCAACAGCCGCCGCAAAAGGCGTCGTTCAGCACCAGCGTCTACGACCGTCAGTTGGCCGAGGCCGACGCGATGATCACGCAGTTGATCCACGACAACAGCGCAGCGGTCAGCAAAACCGCGCAACGCTGACACCGACCACTGTAGGAGTGAGCCTGCTCGCGATAGCGGTGGATCAATCAACACAGATGTTGGATGTAAGTCCTCCATCGCGAGCAGGCTCACTCCTACACGGTCAGCTGCGTCTTTAATGGGCGCAGCGCCCATCAGGTTTCAAAGGATTCGCGATGAGCAATAACGCGTCTTTCACCCCGCCCAGCCTGCTGCTCAGCACCATCGGCCTGTCGCTGGCGACTTTCATGCAAGTGCTCGACACCACCATCGCCAACGTGGCGTTGCCGACCATTTCCGGCAACCTGGGGGTGAGTTCGGAGCAGGGCACCTGGGTGATCACCTCGTTTGCGGTGAGCAATGCGATTGCGCTGCCGCTGACTGGCTGGCTCAGTCGGCGATTTGGCGAAGTTAAACTGTTTCTGTGGGCGACGATCCTGTTTGTGCTGGCTTCGTTTCTCTGCGGTATCTCCACCTCAATGCCGGAGCTGATCGGCTTTCGGGTGCTGCAAGGTCTGGTCGCCGGGCCGTTGTACCCGATGACCCAGACGCTGCTGATCGCGGTCTATCCGCCGGCCAGGCGCGGCATGGCCCTGGCGTTGCTGGCGATGGTCACGGTGGTGGCGCCGATTGCCGGGCCTATTCTGGGCGGCTGGATTACCGACAGTTATAGCTGGCCGTGGATCTTCTTCATCAACGTGCCAATCGGGGTTTTCGCGGTGATGGTGGTGCGTTCGCAGCTCAAGGCGCGGCCGGTGGTGACCAGTTATCAACCAATGGATTACGTCGGCCTGATCACGTTGATCATCGGTGTCGGCGCGTTGCAGGTGATCCTCGACAAGGGCAACGACCTCGACTGGTTCGAATCGAATTTCATCCTCATCGGCGCGGCCATTTCCGCGATTGCGCTGGCGGTGTTCGTGATCTGGGAAATGACCGACAAACACCCGGTGGTCAACCTGCGCTTGTTTGCGTATCGCAACTTCCGCATCGGCACGATTGTGCTGGTGTTGGGTTACGCCGGGTTCTTCGGCATCAACCTGATCCTGCCGCAATGGCTGCAAACGCAGATGGGCTACACGGCAACGTGGGCCGGGCTGGCGGTGGCGCCGATCGGGATTCTGCCGGTGATCCTCTCGCCGTTTGTCGGCAAGTACGCGCACAAGTTCGACCTGCGGCTTTTGGCGGGCCTGGCGTTCCTGGCGATTGGCCTCAGCTGCTTCATGCGCGCCGGGTTCACCAACGAGGTGGACTTCCAGCACATCGCCCTGGTGCAACTGTTCATGGGTATTGGCGTGGCGCTGTTCTTCATGCCGACCTTGAGCATTTTGATGTCGGACCTGCCACCGAGCCAGATCGCCGATGGCGCGGGCCTCGCGACGTTCCTGCGGACCCTGGGCGGCAGTTTTGCAGCGTCGTTGACCACGTGGATCTGGATTCGCCGGGCGGATCAGCATCATGCGTACATGAGCGAGAGCATCAGCACCTACGAACCGGCGACCCGCGAGGCCCTGAATGCGCTGGGCGGCGCGAACAACCCGGCGTATGCGCAGCTCGATCATGTGCTGACCAGTCAGGCGTACATGCTCTCCACCGTGGATTACTTCACGTTGCTGGGGTGGGCGTTCATGGGGTTGATCGTGCTGGTATGGCTGGCGAAACCGCCGTTTGCGGCAAAGGCCGGGCCCGCGGCCTCCGGCCACTAGAGCGAAACGCGGTCAAATGTGGGAGCGGGCTTGCTCGCGAAGGCGGTCTAACATTCAGCATCTCTGTTGACTGTTACATCGCCTTCGCGAGCAAGCCCGCTCCCACAATGGGTTTTGGGTTTGGCGTTAGCTCGCGGGGGCTGCGAGTTGTGGCGGCGGGGTGAAATCAAACGGCGCCAACGCAAACCCGCTCTCATCCACCTGCAACGCCCACCCTTGGCGATCCCAATCCCCCAGCACAATGCGCTTGGCCGCTTGATCACCAATCTGCAACTTGTGGATGGCCGGGCGATGGGTATGCCCGTGGATCAGGGTTTTCACGCCATAAGCCTGCATGATCCGCGGCACTTCGTCCGGCGTGACATCGACAATGTCATTGGCCTTCATCCGCGTCTGCGCACGGCTTTCGCTGCGCAGTTTGCGTGCCAGTTTATGGCGGGTGCGCAATGGCAAGTGGCGCAGGATGAACAGGGTGATCGGGTTGCGCAGGTAACGACGCAGCTTCATGTAAGCCTCGTCGCGGGTGCAGAGGCTGTCGCCGTGCATCAAGAGCACCGGCTCGCCGTTGAACTGCACGACACTCGGGTCCTTCAACAACGTACAACCGGCCTGTTTGCAAAAGGCCTGGCCGAGCATGAAGTCGCGATTGCCGTGCATCAGAAAAATCGCCGTGCCGCTGTCGCTGAGGTCGCGCAGGGCCTGGCAGATGGAACGCTGGAAGGGCGTCATGGCATCGTCGCCAATCCACGCTTCGAAAAAGTCGCCGAGGATGTACAACGCACTCGCCGAGCGGGCGCGTCCGGCGAGCAAATCCAGAAACGCCCGGGTGATGTCCGGGCGCTCCTCTTCCAGATGCAAGTCTGAAATCAGCAATATCACTCAATGATCTCGGCTTTCTCGATGATCACGTCGTCTGCTGGTACGTCCTGGTGGCCGGCCTTGGAGGTGGTGGACACGCCTTTGATCTTGTCGACGACGTCGGTGCCGGCGGTCACTTTGCCGAACACTGCGTAGCCCCAGCCCTGAACGTTCTTGCCGCTGTGGTTCAGGAAGCTGTTGTCAGCGACGTTGATGAAGAACTGGGCGGAAGCCGAATGCGGCTCCATGGTGCGGGCCATGGCGACGGTGTATTTGTCGTTGGAAAGACCGTTGTCGGCTTCGTTCTGGATGCTTGGGCGCTTGTCTTTCTTTTCTTTCATGCCTGGCTCGAAACCGCCGCCCTGGATCATGAAGTTACCGATGACGCGGTGGAAAACAGTGTTTTCGTAGTGACCGGCTTTAACGTACTCGATGAAGTTGGCCACGGTGATCGGGGCTTTCTCGGCGTTCAGTTCCAGGACGATGTCGCCGTGGTTGGTGGTCAGTTTGACTTGGGTCATGATCGGTACTCTTTCTGGGAATTCGTGGGTTTCAGGGCTGTCGAGCCCTCAACCGGTCCGGCCGATGTCGGCCAAGGTGCGCAGTTTAGCGCGACAGACGCCAATTTCGAGGCTGTTTTTCATTTGCATCCGATTAAATGCAGCCGTTTTCGGGCCTGTACTGTCAGCGACTTGACGGCTTCGGCTATGATAGCGGCTTTGTTTTATCAGGCCCGTGTTCCGGCCGCGCACTTGTACGTTCAAGGATCCTATGAGCAAGCCCACTGTCGACCCTACCTCGAATTCCAAGACCGGCCCTGCCGTGCCGGTCAATTTCCTGCGCCCGATCATCCAGGCGGACCTGGACTCGGGTAAGCACACGCAGATCGTCACCCGTTTCCCGCCTGAGCCCAATGGCTACCTGCACATCGGCCACGCCAAGTCGATCTGTGTGAACTTCGGTCTGGCCCAGGAGTTTGGCGGCGTCACCCACCTGCGTTTCGACGACACCAACCCGGCCAAGGAAGACCAGGAATACATCGACGCCATCGAAAGCGACGTCAAATGGCTGGGTTTCGAATGGTCCGGCGAAGTGCGCTATGCCTCGCAGTATTTCGACCAGTTGCACGACTGGGCCGTTGAACTGATCAAGGCCGGCAAGGCCTATGTTGACGACCTGAGCCCGGAACAAGCCAAGGAATACCGTGGCACTCTGACCGAGCCGGGCCGCAACAGCCCGTTCCGTGATCGCAGCGTCGAAGAAAACCTCGACTGGTTCGCCCGCATGCGCGCCGGCGAGTTCCCGGACGGCGCACGTGTGCTGCGGGCCAAGATCGACATGGCTTCGCCGAACATGAACCTGCGCGATCCGATCATGTATCGCATCCGCCATGCGCATCACCACCAGACCGGTGACAAGTGGTGCATCTACCCGAACTACGACTTCACCCACGGTCAGTCGGACGCCATCGAAGGCATCACCCACTCGATCTGCACCCTGGAGTTCGAAAGCCATCGTCCGCTGTACGAGTGGTTCCTCGAGAACCTGCCGGTGCCGGCGAACCCGCGCCAGTACGAGTTCAGCCGCCTGAACCTGAACTACACCATCACCAGCAAGCGCAAGCTCAAGCAGTTGGTCGATGAGAAGCACGTCAATGGCTGGGACGATCCGCGCATGTCCACGCTGTCCGGCTTCCGCCGCCGTGGCTACACCCCGGCGTCGATCCGCAATTTCTGCGACATGATCGGCACCAACCGTTCCGACGGCGTGGTTGACTTCGGCATGCTTGAGTTCAGCATCCGTCAGGACCTCGACGCGAACGCCCCGCGCGCCATGTGCGTGCTTCGTCCGTTGAAAGTCGTGATCACCAACTACCCGGAAGACAAGGTCGATCACCTCGAACTGCCTCGTCATCCGCAAAAAGAAGAACTCGGCGTGCGCAAGCTGCCGTTCGCCCGTGAAATCTACATCGACCGCGATGACTTCATGGAAGAGCCGCCAAAAGGCTACAAGCGCCTGGAACCGAACGGCGAAGTGCGTCTGCGTGGCAGCTATGTGATCCGTGCCGACGAAGCGATCAAGGACGCCGACGGCAACATCGTCGAACTGCGTTGCTCGTACGATCCGGAAACCCTGGGCAAGAACCCTGAAGGCCGCAAGGTCAAAGGCGTGATTCACTGGGTGCCGGCCGCGGCCAGCGTCGAGTGCGAAGTGCGTCTGTACGATCGCCTGTTCCGCTCGCCGAACCCTGAAAAGGCCGAAGACAGCGCCAGTTTCCTGGACAACATCAACCCTGACTCGCTGCAAGTACTCACTGGTTGTCGTGCTGAACCCTCCCTGGGCAATGCACAGCCGGAAGACCGTTTCCAGTTCGAGCGCGAAGGTTACTTCTGCGCGGATATCAAGGACTCGAAACCAGGTGCTCCGGTATTCAACCGTACCGTGACCTTGCGTGATTCGTGGGGCCAGTGATTCAAGGAACCTCTAACGTGCTTTCGATCTACAACACGCTCACCAAGAGCAAAGAAGTTTTCAAACCGCTGGATGGCAACAATGTGCGCATGTACGTCTGCGGGATGACCGTGTACGACTACTGCCACATTGGCCACGGCCGCAGCATGGTCGCGTTTGACCTGGTGACCCGCTGGTTGCGGTTCAGCGGTTATAACCTGACGTATGTGCGCAACATCACCGACATTGAAGACAAGATCATCAATCGGGCCAAGGAGAACGGCGAGCCGTTCGACGTGCTGACCGAGCGCATGATCACCGCGATGCACGAGGACGAGGCGCGCCTCAACATCCTCAAGCCGGACATGGAACCGCGGGCCACCGATCACATCGCTGGCATGCAGACCATGATCCAGACCCTGATCGACAAGGGTTACGCCTACGCACCGGGTAATGGCGACGTGTATTACCGCGTCGCCAAGTTCATGGGCTACGGCAAGCTGTCGCGCAAGAAGATCGAAGACCTGCGCATCGGCGCGCGGATCGAAGTCGACGAGTCCAAGCAGGACCCGCTGGACTTCGTGCTGTGGAAAGGCGCCAAGCCGGGTGAACCGAGCTGGCCATCGCCGTGGGGCGACGGTCGTCCGGGCTGGCACATCGAGTGCTCGGTGATGTCGACCTGCTGCCTGGGCGAGACCTTCGACATTCATGGCGGCGGCAGCGACCTTGAGTTTCCGCACCATGAAAACGAAATCGCCCAGAGTGAAGCGGCCACCGGCAAGACCTACGCCAACGCGTGGATGCATTGCGGCATGATTCGCATCAATGGCGAGAAGATGTCCAAGTCCTTGAACAACTTCTTCACCATTCGCGACGTGCTGGAAAAGTACCACCCGGAAGTCGTGCGTTACCTGCTGGTGTCGAGCCACTACCGCAGCGCGATCAACTATTCGGAAGACAACCTCAAGGACGCCAAAGGCGCACTCGAGCGTTTCTACCATGCGTTGAAAGGCCTGCCGACTGTCGCGCCTGCTGGCGGCGAAGCTTTTGTCGAGCGCTTCACCCAGGTGATGAACGACGACTTCGGCACGCCGGAAGCCTGTGCGGTGCTGTTCGAGATGGTTCGCGAGATCAACCGTCTGCGCGAGAGCGATCTTGATGCGGCGGCGGGTCTGGCGGCGCGTCTGAAAGAGCTGGCGAGCGTGCTGGGTGTGTTGCAGCTTGAGGCCGATGACTTCCTGCAGGCCGGTGCCGAAGGGCGGGTTGATGCGGCTGAGGTTGATGCGCTGATTGCTGCGCGTCTGGCAGCACGTGCGGGTAAGGACTGGGCTGAATCCGACCGTATTCGCGATCAACTGACCGCGATGGGTGTGGTGCTGGAAGATGGCAAGGGTGGCACGACCTGGCGTCTGGCTGACTGATTGCTGCGTTTGTTACAAACAAAACCCGCCTAGTGCGGGTTTTTGTTTTTTTGTATGGGCATCAGGGCTGTGGTGTTGCGGCTGACGTCATCGCCAGCAAGCTGGCTCCTACAGGGGGCGAGTCGTAAACAACATTCGCGAACGACTCGATCCCTGTAGGAGCCGGCTTGCTGGCGATTGACCGCGCAGCGGTCAGCTCTCCGACTGCCGCAAACGTTTATACAAGGTGTTCCGACTCACACCCAACCGCCGCGCCAGATGGGAAATATTCCCCCCAGCCGCCTGCAACTGCCGATTCAAATCCTCCACATCATTCAAATCAACCGCCAACGGCTCATCCACCTCCACCGGCTCCATCTCCAGATCGACAAAAAAATCATCCGGCAAATGCTCCGGCCGCACCGGTTGCTCTTCCGCCATGGCCAGCGCCACCTGCATCACGCTGCTGACCTGGCGCAAATTCCCCGGCCACGGGTGACGGCCGAACAACTCCAGCACCTCACGGCTCAACCCGGCCCACTGCGACGGTTCACGGTGTTGTTCCCACAAACGTTTGAACAGCGCCTGCTTGTCGCTGCGTTCCCTGAGCGGCGGCAATTCCAGGGTCAAGCCGCCGATCCGGTAATACAGGTCTTCGCGAAACCGTCCCAACTGAACCTGCTCACGCAACGAACGGTTAGTCGCCGAAATAATGCGGATGTCCACCGGGAACAGTTCGCTGCTGCCCACCGGCTGCACGCAGCGCTCCTGCAACACCCTTAATAGCCGGGCTTGGGTTGGCAATGGCATGTCACCGATTTCATCGAGAAACAGCGTGCCTTTGTCGGCCTTGCGAATCAGCCCGATGCTGCCTTTCTGATTGGCACCCGTAAACGCGCCTTTCTCGTAGCCAAACAGCTCGGACTCCACCAGTTCGGCGGGGATCGCTGCACAGTTGACGGCAATGAATGGTTGTTTGCTGCGAGAACTGGCCTGATGCAGCGCTTTGACGAACACTTCCTTGCCGACCCCGGTTTCGCCGTGGATCAACAGCGGAATGTCTTTCTCCAGCAGGCGCTCGGCCTGGCGCACGGCTTTTTCCACGCGGCTGTCGCCGAAATGCAGGGTATTGAGGCTGATCGCGGCGGGTGCGGGTGCCGCCACGGCGGGCTCGGCGAACATTCTTGCCTGGATCGGCGCCTGTTTCGGTCGCTTCAACAGGCACTGGAAGCGGTTGCGCCCGGAAGCCTGGAGGGAGAAGGGCAGGCCATCCGGCTGATTCAGCAGTTCGAGCAATGAGACCTTGAACAGGCTCTCGACACTGACTCGCGACAGGCTGATGCCCAGCAGATTGTCGGCGCGGCGATTGGCTGAGAGCACCTGGCCGGTCTCATCGAAAATCAACAGACCGGCCCATTGGCTGTCGAGATTGTTCAACCCGGTGTTGAACGTCAGTTGAAAGTGCTGGCCGTGGAACAGGTTGAGGATCAGCCGGTTTTCCACGGTCTGGCTCATCATCTTGACCATGCCGAGGGTGTGGGACGGCGGCAGGTAACTGTCGCTGGACACGTCCAGCACCGCGATGACCTTGCGTTCGGCATCGAAAATCGGCGCGGCGGAACCGGTCATGAAGCGGTTGGCCTTGAGGAAATGTTCATCGTGCTCGATGTGCACCGCCTGCTCACAGGCCAGGGCGGTGCCGATCGCATTGGTGCCGCTGCAACGCTCCATCCAGCTGGCGCCGGCGCTGAAGCCGCGGGTCAGGCTCGGCTCGATGAAGCGCTGGGTGCCCCAGGAGGTCAGGACCTGGCCCTGATTGTCGGCGAGCATGATCAGGCAATTGGAGTTGCTGAGGATGTTTTCGTAGTAGGGCAGGACTTCCTGATGGGTGGTCTGCACCAATGAATGCTGACTTTCCAGCAACTGCGCGATGTCCGCTGCCGGTAGCTGGTCGAATGCCGGGGCACTCTGATGATCGAGCCCGAACGCGCGGCAACGGGACCAGGAGTCCTGGATGATGGCGTCGTGGGAGAGCGGCGAGGCAGGTGCGGCCATGGCAGTCGATCTCTGAGCAAGCTTTTATTGTTTTTATGATGGTTCTGACACGCCACGCCCCTGTAGGAGCCGGCTTGCCGGCGATGGCGATTTTGAGGGCGCCATCGCCGGCAAGCCGGCTCCTACAGTGGGCGTGAACAGTCCGTAGAGTGTTGTTCACTATTGTTCATTGTCAACGGTTCGATTGTTCAATTGTTCAGCCGTCGTTGTTCATTTCTGTTCAGCAACGAAAGCGGTTTCACCGCTGTATCAAGGATTTCCAAGCCAGATCAACACGTTGCAATTTCTGGCATGAAACTCGCTCTACTGCTCCGGTCGCTTGACTCCAATAATAAAAAGGCCGAGCCATGTCACTCACTCTGGAGCACGTCAGCCGCACCGTCGAGGGCCAGACCTGGATCGACGATGCGTGCCTGAGTTTTGAACCTGGATCCTTCAACGTTTTGCTGGGCCGCACGCTGTCCGGCAAAACCAGTCTCATGCGCCTGATGGCGGGCCTGGACAAGCCCGACAGCGGCCGCATCCTGATGAACGGCGTCGATGTCACCCAACGCCCGGTGCGCTTGCGCAACGTGTCGATGGTCTATCAGCAGTTCATCAACTACCCGACCATGACGGTGTTCGAAAACATCGCCTCGCCGCTGCGTCAGGCCGGCGTGTCCAACGAACTGATCCAGAGCAAGGTGCTGGAAACCGCGAAGATGCTGCGCATCGAGAAGTTTCTCCAGCGCTATCCGCTCGAGCTCTCCGGCGGTCAGCAACAGCGCACCGCGATGGCCCGGGCGCTGGTCAAGGACGCCGAACTGATCCTGTTCGACGAGCCGCTGGTCAACCTCGACTACAAGTTGCGCGAAGAACTGCGCCAGGAAATGCGCGAGCTGTTCAAGGCACGGCACACCATCGCCATCTACGCCACCACCGAGCCCAACGAAGCGCTGGCGCTCGGTGGCACCACGACCATTCTTCACGAAGGCCGGGTGATCCAGAGCGGCAAGTCCTCCGAGGTCTATCACCAGCCGCAATCGGTGCTGGCCGCCGAGCTGTTCTCCGAACCGCCGATCAACCTGATGCCCGGGCGCATCGCCGGCAACGAAGTCAGCTTCGCCAATTTCGTGCACTTCCCGTTGAACGTCGATTTGCGCCCGGTGGGCGAGGGCGAGTTCCGCTTCGGCGTGCGTCCGAGCCACATCTCGCTGGTGCCAAGCAACGACGATGACCTCGAACTGGCAGTGACCGTCGAGGTCGCCGAGATCAGCGGCTCGGAAACCTTCCTCCACGTGCGCAACGAGCATTTCCTGCTGGTGCTGCATTTGCCCGGGGTTCACGAATACGACGTCGATGCGCCGATCCGCATCTACATCCCGACCCATAAACTGTTTGTGTTCGATGCGCAGGGGCGGCTGGTCCAGGCGCCCGGTCGCCGTATATCGAGGGTTGCCTGATGGCCGAAATCCGTTTGCAGAACCTCGCCCACAGTTACACGCGCACGCCGAGCGGCCCCGAGGATTACGCGATCCGCGAGATGGATCACATCTGGGAGCAGGGCGGTGCCTACGCCTTGCTCGGGCCTTCGGGGTGCGGCAAGTCGACCTTGCTCAACATCATTTCCGGATTGCTCAGCCCGTCCCAGGGCCATGTCCTGTTCGACGGCAAAGCGGTCAACGACCTGACCCCGGAGAAGCGCAATATCGCTCAGGTTTTCCAGTTTCCGGTGGTCTACGACACCATGACGGTGTTCGATAACCTGGCCTTTCCGTTGCGCAATCAGGGCATGGCCGAAGCGAAAATTCACAGCAAGGTGCAGGAAATTGCCGAGGTCCTCGACCTCCAGGCGTTGCTGAGCAAGAAGGCGCGCAACCTCACCGCTGACGAAAAACAGAAAGTCTCGATGGGTCGCGGGCTGGTGCGCGATGACGTCTCCGCCATCCTCTTCGATGAACCGCTGACGGTGATCGACCCGCACTTGAAGTGGAAGCTGCGGCGCAAGCTCAAACAGATCCATGAGCAGTTCAACATCACCATGGTCTACGTCACCCACGATCAACTCGAAGCCTCGACCTTCGCCGACAAGATTGCGGTGATGTACGGCGGGCAGATCGTGCAGTTCGGCACGCCACGGGAATTGTTCGAACGGCCGAGCCATACCTTTGTCGGTTATTTCATCGGCAGCCCGGGGATGAACCTGATCGACGTGCAGCCGCAACCGGGCGGTGTCGGTTTTGCCTCGACGCATTTGCCGTTGTCCGAGGCGCAACTGCAACGCATCGCCGGGTCCGAGTGGAAAACCCTGAAGGTTGGCATCCGACCTGAGTTCGTACACGTGTGGGACGAACCGTTTGACGACGCGATGCAGGCAAAGGTCGTACACGTCGAAGACCTCGGCACCTACAAGATCATGACCCTGAACCTCGACGGCGTGACGTTGAAAGTGCGGTTGGCCGAAGACAAACCGGTGCCGGAGGGCACGGCGTACATCAGCTTTCCGGCGCAATGGTTGATGGTCTATGCCGATGATTACTTGCTGGAGGTGCTGCCATGAACAAGGTGCAGAACAACAAGGCCTGGTGGCTGGTGCTGCCGGTGTTTTTGCTGGTGGCGTTCAGTGCGGTGATCCCGATGATGACCGTGGTCAACTATTCGGTGCAGGACATCTTCGACCAGTCCAGCCGCTACTTCGTCGGCGCCGACTGGTACAAACAGGTGCTGCTCGACCCACGGCTGCACGACTCGCTGCTGCGACAGTTCATCTACTCCGGCTGCGTA
Source organism: Pseudomonas sp. GM60 (assembly GCF_000282415.1). Classification (NCBI taxonomy): domain Bacteria; kingdom Pseudomonadati; phylum Pseudomonadota; class Gammaproteobacteria; order Pseudomonadales; family Pseudomonadaceae; genus Pseudomonas; species Pseudomonas sp. GM60. The sequence goes on along the minus strand of NZ_AKJI01000098.1, from coordinate 28,765 downwards.
TTGCTGATCGAAATCCCGCTGGGCATCGCCATCGCCCTGACCATGCCGACCAAGGGCCGCTGGTCTTCCCTGGTGCTGATCATCCTGGCGATTCCGCTGCTGATTCCATGGAACGTGGTCGGCACCATCTGGCAGATCTTCGGCCGGGCCGACATCGGCTTGCTCGGGTCGAGCCTCAATGCGATGGGCATCAACTATAACTATGCGGCCAACACCATGGACGCCTGGGTCACGGTGCTGGTGATGGACGTCTGGCACTGGACGTCGCTGGTGGCGCTGTTGTGTTTCTCCGGGTTGCGGGCGATTCCAGACGTGTACTACCAAGCGGCGCGGATTGATCGCGCATCCGCCTGGGCAGTGTTCCGACACATCCAGTTGCCCAAGCTCAAGAGCGTGCTGTTGATCGCGGTGATGCTGCGGTTCATGGACAGTTTCATGATCTACACCGAGCCGTTCGTGCTCACGGGCGGCGGGCCGGGCAATGCCACGACCTTCCTCAGCCAGACCCTGACGCAAATGGCCATCGGCCAATTCGACCTCGGCCCGGCGGCGGCGTTCTCGCTGGTGTACTTCCTGATCATCCTGTTGGTGTCCTGGCTGTTCTACACCGCCATGACTCACTCTGACGCCAACCGCTGAGGTCCGCCATGAGCAAGAGAAAGCTGATTCCACTGCTGATCTACATCCTGTTCCTGCTGGTGCCGATCTACTGGCTGCTGAACATGTCCTTCAAGAGCAACACCGAAATCCTCAGCGGCCTGACGCTGTTTCCGCAGGATTTCACCTTTGCCAACTACAAGGTGATCTTCACCGATCCGGCCTGGTACACCGGTTACCTCAACTCGCTGTATTACGTGAGCCTGAACACGCTGATTTCCCTGAGCGTGGCGTTGCCGGCAGCGTACGCGTTCTCGCGGTATCGCTTCCTCGGCGACAAGCACCTGTTCTTCTGGCTGCTGACCAACCGCATGGCGCCACCGGCGGTATTCCTGTTGCCGTTCTTCCAGCTGTATTCCTCGATTGGTCTGTTCGACACCCACATCGCCGTGGCGTTGGCGCATTGCCTGTTCAACGTGCCGTTGGCGGTGTGGATTCTCGAGGGCTTCATGTCCGGCGTTCCGAAGGAAATCGACGAAACCGCCTACATTGATGGCTACAGTTTTCCCAAGTTCTTCGTGAAGATTTTTGTGCCGCTGATTGGCTCGGGGATCGGCGTGACGGCGTTTTTCTGCTTCATGTTTTCCTGGGTCGAATTGTTGCTGGCGCGGACGCTGACCTCGGTCAACGCCAAGCCGATTGCCGCGGTGATGACCCGAACCGTTTCGGCGTCCGGCATCGACTGGGGCGTGCTGGCGGCGGCGGGGGTGTTGACCATCCTGCCGGGCATGCTGGTGATCTGGTTTGTCCGTAACCACGTGGCCAAGGGCTTTGCCCTCGGCCGAGTATGAGGAACTGATGATGGAATGGATGAGTTGGACTGTCCCCACAGCGGCGTTCTTCACCGTCATTGGCCTGATTCTGGTGGGCATGACGACGTGGGAACTACGCTCGCCGAGCGTTCTTCGGCGTGGTTTTTTGCCGATTGCCACCACCCGTGGCGATCGGCTGTTTATCGGTCTTCTCGGCAGCGCCTACCTGCATCTGCTGGTAATCGGCGTCACCGACTGGAGCATCTGGGTAGCGTTCGCGTTGTCCCTGGTGTGGCTGTTGGCTGTGATGCGTTGGGGCTAGTCGAATCGCTCGGCAATGTTGCTCCGAAACCCTAAAAGGAGGTCTCTATGTTCGACAAAAACAATAAGCTGCGACATAGCATTTCATTGGCAGCCATGCTGGCACTCAGCGGTTTGAGCGCTTCGGCCTGGGCCGATGCCTACGAAGAAACCGCGAAAAAATGGATCGGCAGCGAGTTCAAACCGTCCACCCTGTCGGCGGATCAGCAACTCGCGGAACTGAAGTGGTTCATCAAGGCCGCCGAGCCGTTTCGCGGGATGGACATCAAGGTCGTCTCGGAGACCCTGACCACTCACGAATATGAGTCCAAGGTATTGGCCAAGGCTTTTACCGAGATCACCGGGATCAAGGTGACCCACGATTTGCTGCAGGAAGGCGACGTGGTGGAAAAGCTGCAGACCGTGATGCAGTCGGACAAGAGCATCTATGACGGCTGGGTCAACGACTCTGACCTGATCGGCACGCACTTCCGTTACGGCAAGACTGAATCCATTACCGACCTGATGGCCAATGAAGGTAAAAACTTCACTTCGCCGACCCTGGACCTCAAGGATTTCATCGGCCTTTCCTTCACCACCGCGCCCGACGGCAAGCTCTATCAACTGCCCGACCAACAATTCGCCAACCTCTACTGGTTCCGCGCCGACTGGTTCGAGCGCGCGGACCTTAAAGCCAAGTTCAAGGAAAAGTACGGTTACGAGCTGGGCGTTCCGGTGAACTGGTCGGCCTATGAAGACATCGCCAAATTCTTCAGCGAAGACGTCAAGGAAATCGACGGCAAGCGGGTCTACGGGCACATGGATTACGGCAAGAAAGACCCGTCCCTGGGCTGGCGCTTCACCGATGCCTGGTTCTCCATGGCGGGTGGTGGCGACAAGGGCTTGCCTAACGGTTTGCCGGTGGACGAGTGGGGCATCCGCGTCGAGGACTGCCACCCGGTCGGTTCCAGCGTGACTCGCGGTGGCGACACCAACGGCCCGGCGGCGGTATTTGCCACCACCAAATACGTCGACTGGCTCAAGGCCTACGCACCACCGGAAGCGGCGGGCATGACCTTCTCCGAGTCCGGCCCGGTGCCGTCCCAGGGCAACATCGCCCAACAGATCTTCTGGTACACCGCATTCACCGCCGACATGACCAAACCGGGTCTGCCCGTGGTGAACGCCGACGGCACACCGAAATGGCGCATGGCACCTTCGCCGCGCGGTCCGTATTGGGAAGAGGGCATGAAGCTGGGTTATCAGGACGTGGGTTCCTGGACGTTCATGAAGTCCACGCCTGAGAAACAGAAACTGGCTGCCTGGCTCTATGCGCAGTTCGTGACGTCGAAAACCGTGTCTCTGAAGAAAACCATCGTCGGCCTGACACCAATTCGCGAGTCGGACATCAACTCGCAAGCGATGACCGATCTGGCACCGAAACTGGGTGGTCTGGTCGAGTTCTACCGCAGCCCGGCCCGCGTGCAATGGACCCCGACCGGGACCAACGTGCCGGACTATCCGCGTCTGGCGCAACTGTGGTGGAGCCACATCGCCGAAGCCGCCAGCGGCGACAAAACCCCGCAACAGGCGCTTGATGGCCTGGCCAAGGATCAGGACGCGATCATGTCCCGTCTGGAACGCTCGAAGGCCCAAGCCACCTGCGCCCCGAAAATGAACCCCGAGCGCGATGCGCAATACTGGTTCGATCAGCCGGGTGCACCAAAACCGAAACTGGCGAACGAAAAGCCTAAGGGTGAAACCGTGAGCTACAACGAACTGCTGAAGTCGTGGGCGGATGCGCGTAAGTAAACGGCGGTACTGAGAAAGGCGAACGGCACCGGAAGGTGCCGTTTTTGTTGGTGCATGACGCTCTGAGTTCAAGTCAGGGTTGCGAGATGATCGATCGTCTGCGGAAAGCGCTCGACCAGACGGATCAGGGTCGTGGCTTGGGCATTGGGAGTTGCACGCCCCTGTTCCCAGTTCTCCAGGGTTCGGGTATTGGTACGCAGATACATCGCGAACACCGACCGGGAGAGATTGAGCTGTTGGCGGATGGCGACCACTTCCTCGGCGGTGATGGGCATCAGTTCGGGCAGATCAACCTTGTGAGTTCGCAGTGTGATCTTGCCTTGGCGCTCATCGGCCAGAGCCTCCAGGCCGTCCATCAGTTCGGAAAAAATGTCACGTTTCATAATGGGATCTCGTTTTGATTTCTCTATCCAGTGCTTGTCTGAAGATTTTTTTCTGGAAAGGCGACAGGTCGTCTTGCTCGTTTTTGCCATACACAGTGAACAGCCAGAACTGATTGAAGCCCGACCACCAGTAATAAATCACTCGTAATCCACTGCGTTTGCCTTTACCTCTTCGTTGGTCGCAGAAGCGAATTTTGCGCAGCCCACCTGTGCCCTCAATGAGGTCGCCCGCTTCAGGGTTCTTCAGCAACTCCAGCTGAAAGCTGCAAAACAATTCGTCGTCCAGGTAGTCGTCTCGATGTTTTTGAAACAAAGGTAATTCGATGAACAGAGCTTCCATATTCTGTACGCTACCTGCGTATAGTGTTATCTCGATAATCGAATCGGTCAAGCCATCCAGGCCATCCTTTTCATCCCCGTTTACAACGGTAGACCCCGGTCTTAAAAACACCTGTAGGACAAGTCGACTAATCCCGCGAGAGCATTCGGGGATTGCAGAAGGAGGGCAGGGCAGCAGTACCAAACCCCACAAACGCAAAAACGGCACCCGAAGGTGCCGTTTCTGTTTTCTACCGAGTATCGCTAAACGATCAACCCGCCAGACCAGCCTGTTGAACCAGAGCCAGCAACGGCTGCGGATACAGCCCGAGGAAGAACGCCAGTACGGCGATGGCCAGCAGCATCACGCCGCCTGCACGTTGTTCCCAATGCAGTTGCGCATCGTGGCGACGCAGGTTTGGCTCCATCAGGTACAGAGTGACCATGACGCGCAGGTAGTAGAAGACGCCGATGGCGCTGCCCAGTACCAGGGAACCTACCAGCCACCATTGGTGCGACTCGACACCGGTGGCGATGATGTAGAACTTGCCGATGAAGCCCGCGGTCAGCGGGATACCGGCCAGGGACAGCATCATCACGGTCAGTACGGCGGTCAGGTACGGACGGCGCCAGAACAGGCCGCGGTATTCGTACAGGGCATCCGCGTCACGGCCGTTGTACGGCGAGGACATCAGGGTGATCACGCCGAAGGCGCCGAGGCTGGTGATCACGTAGGTGACCAGGTACACGCCGATGGCTTCCACGGCCAGACCCTTGCTCGCCACCAGGGCGATCAGCAGGTAGCCGAAGTGCGCGATGGACGAGTAACCCAGCAGACGCTTGAGGTTGCTTTGGGTCAGGGCCAGCAGGTTACCGAACAGGATCGAGGCAATGGCGATGATGGTCAGCACGTCGCTGAGTACACCGCTGCTCGCCGCTGGCGAGATCTGGAACAGACGCACCATCACCGCGAACACAGCGACTTTGGAAGCGGTCGCCAGGAACGCCGCCACCGGTGCAGGAGCACCTTCGTAAACGTCCGGAGTCCAGAGGTGGAACGGTACCAGCGACAGTTTGAACGCCAGGCCGATCAGCATCATGCCCAGGCCCATTTGCGCCAGGGAGCTTGGCAGACCGGTGGCCGCGAGGGCCTGGCCGATACCGACAAAGCTCAGGCTGCCGGAATCGGCGTAGAGCAGGGCCATACCGAACAACAGGAACGCGGAACCGGCGGCCGACAGCACCATGTACTTGATACCGGCTTCCAGCGAACGCTTGTTGAAGAAGGCGTAGGCCACCAGACCGTAGACCGGCACCGAGAGCAGTTCCAGACCGATGAACAACCCGGCCAGGTGCTGCGCGCTGACCAGAACCAGGCCACCGGCGGCGGCCATCAGGATCAGCAGGTACAGTTCTTCGCGGTTGCCCGGGTAACCCGAACCGCCATCGCCGAGGTAGGCGTGGGCGAGGGTCACACAGGCCAGGGTGGCGACCAGGATCAGCGCCATGTACAAGCAGGCAAAGCTATCGATCTGCAGCAGTGGGGTCACGGCCAATGGCGCGACTTTCAATGCTGGCAGGATCGACAGCAACGCCAGGTTCAGGCCCGCCACGGAAATCAGGAAGGTCTGCGAGTGGTTGCGGCGCCAGGCAATCGCCAGCATCACCACGATGATCGTGGCGCTGGTGATCAACAACGGCGCTAGCGCGATAAAGTGTTGAGTCGTGAATTCCATAGCGCTCTTACCGGGCCGAAGCGAGTTGAGTGAAGGCGGTGCCGAGCCATTGCTGCACGCCATGCATCGTCGCAGCAGAGGTATCGAGGAACGGTTGCGGGTACACGCCGATGTAGATCAGCAGTGCCGCCAGACCGACCACCATGATCAGTTCGCGACCGTCCATGCCATGCAGCACCGCGTCCGATTTGGCCGGACCGAAGTACGCACGGTGGATCATGATCAGCGAGTAGACCGAACCGAACACCAGGCCTGACGTCGCGATGATGGTGACCAACGGTGCAGCAGGGAAGGTACCGATCAGGATCAGGAACTCACCGACAAAGTTACCGGTGCCCGGCAAGCCCAGCGACGCGGCTGCGAAGAACAGGCTGAGGGCCGGCAGGTAAGCGATCTTCGACCACAGGCCACCCATTTCACGCATGTCGCGGGTGTGGGTGCGCTCGTACAACTGACCGCTCAGGATAAAGAGTGCCGCGGCCGACAGACCGTGCGCCAGCATCTGCATCACCGCGCCCTGCAGCGCCAGTTGGCTGCCGGAGTAAATGCCGATCAGTACGAAGCCCATGTGGGAAACGGACGAGAAGGCAATCAGACGCTTGATGTCGGTTTGTGCGAAGGCCAGGAACGCGCCGTAGAAAATTCCGATCAGACCGAGGGTCATGGCAATCGGCGCAAACTCGGCCGACGCATTCGGGAACAGCGGCAGGGCGAAACGCAGCAGACCGTACGCAGCGGTTTTCAGCAAGATACCGGCTAGGTCGACGGAACCTGCGGTCGGCGCCTGGGCGTGAGCATCAGGCAACCAGGAGTGGAACGGTACGACTGGCAGCTTGACCGCGAAGGCGATGAAGAAACCGAGCATCAGGATGTACTCGGTGGTCAGCGACATCTTGGTTTTCAACAGGTCGGCGTAGTTGAAGGTAATCACGCCGGTGTCGTTGAAGTTGACCAGTACCAGACCCAGGATCGCCACCAACATGATCAGGCCGGAAGCCTGAGTGAAGATGAAGAACTTGGTCGCCGCGTAGATCCGGGTTTTCTTGCCGTCCGAAGAACTGTGACCCCAGAGCGCGATGAGGAAGTACATCGGCACCAGCATCATTTCCCAGAAGAAGAAGAACATGAACAGGTCGAGGGCGAGGAACACGCCGACGACACCGCCCAGGATCCACATCAGGTTCAGGTGGAAGAAGCCAACGTGACGTTGAATCTCTTTCCACGAGCAGAGTACCGACAGCACACCCAGCAGACCGGTCAGCATGATCATCAGCAGCGACAGGCCGTCGAGGGCTAGGTGCACGCTGATGCCGAAGCGCTCGATCCAGATGTGCTTGAACTCAAGCGCCCAGGTCGGGTCGGCGCCAGGCGCCGGGGCAAATGAATAGTCACCGGTGGCCCACAGCCAGAGGCCGAGGGAGAGCAACAGGGACATGGTGATCAGCGCAATCCAGCGGGGGAGGGTGGCGCCGAAGCGCTCACCCATCCAGCACAGCAGGCCGCCGATGAAGGGGATCAGGATTAGCCAAGGCAGAATCATGACGGGCTCAATTCCTTTCGCAAGTTCGCAAGGTTCATATTCAGACCGCTACCAGCACGATGGCGCCGATGACCAGCACGGAGCCGGCTGCCATCGATGCCGCGTACCAACGCAGTTGACCGGTTTCGGTACGGCTCAGGGCGGTGTGACCGCCTTTGGCCATACGCGGGATCAGACCGATGGTCTGGTCGAGCGGGTCTTTGCGCAGTACATGGCTGATCGCCAGGTATGGCTTGACGAACAGTTTGTCGTAGATCCAGTCGAAGCCCCAGGCAGCGAACCACCAGGCCGAAAGGAAGCGGCCGATGCCGCTGTTGGCGATTGCAGTAACGAAACGACGCTTGCCGAGGAACAGCAACGCGGCCAGCAGGATACCGGCCAGGGCGATGGCGCCCGAGGCGATTTCCAGGCTGTGCTTGGCTTCGCCGCCGGCGTGGCCGACGCTTTCCGGCAGCACACCGTGCAGCGGCGGAACGATCATCGCGCCAATGGCGGTGGACAATACGATCAGCACCGACAATGGCAGCCAGTGAGCGATGCCGTGACCGGCGTGCGCTTCGGTCTTCACTTCACCGTGGAACGCGATGAAGATCAGGCGGAAGGTGTACAGCGAAGTCATGAACGCACCGACCAGACCTGCGTACAGCAGACCCTGGTTACCGCTGGCAAACGCTTCCCAAAGGATTTCGTCCTTGGAGTAGAAGCCTGCGGTCACCAGTGGCAGGGCCGCCAGGGCCGCGCCGCCGACGATGAAGCTGGCGTAGGCCAGTGGCAGTTTCTTCCACAGGCCGCCCATCTTGAAGATGTTCTGCTCGTGGTGGCAGGCAACGATCACCGCACCGGAGGCAAGGAACAGCAGCGCCTTGAAGAATGCGTGGGTCATCAGGTGGAAAATCGCGCCATCCCATGCGCCAACGCCCAGCGCCAGGAACATGTAGCCGATCTGGCTCATGGTCGAGTAGGCGAGGATACGTTTGATGTCGGTCTGTACCAGGGCTGCGAAACCGGCGAGTACCAGAGTCACGCCGCCAACGATGCCGACCAGGTGCAGGATTTCCGGCGCCAGGGTGAACAGGCCGTGGGTACGGGCGATCAGGTAGACACCGGCGGTTACCATGGTCGCGGCGTGGATCAGTGCCGAAACCGGGGTAGGACCGGCCATCGCGTCCGCCAGCCAGGTTTGCAGTGGCAGTTGCGCGGATTTACCGACAGCGCCGCCCAGCAGCATCAGGGTGGCCATGACCATCCAGAAGTCGCCGGCCTGGAATTTCTGCGGTGCCAGCACCAGCAGTTCCTGGACGTTCAGCGTGCCCAGTTGGGCGAACAGGATGAACAGGCCGATGGCCATGAACACGTCGCCGATGCGGGTCACGATAAAGGCTTTGAGTGCGGCGTTACCGTTGTTGCGGTTGCTGTAGTAGAAACCGATCAACAGGTACGAGCACAGGCCCACGCCTTCCCAGCCGAAGTACAGGAACAACAGGTTATCGCCCAGGACCAGGAACAGCATGCTGGCGATAAACAGGTTGGTGTAGGCGAAGAAGCGCGAGTAACCGGCTTCACCGCGCATGTACCAGGACGCGAACAAGTGGATCAGGAAGCCGACACCAACGACCACACCGAGCATGGTCAGGGACAGACCATCCAGGTACAGCGCGAAGTTCGGCGTGAAGCCTTCCACCGCCATCCACTGCCACAACACCTGGGTGTAGTGACCGCCTTCAGGTGGCGCGACGTTGAACTGCCAGATCACGTAAGCGGTGACGATGGCAGACAGGCCGATGGAACCGACGCCGATCAGCGCCGACAGGTTTTCCGAGAGGCGTCCACGGGAGAACGACAGCAGCAGGAAACCTATGAGAGGGAATACGAAAGTCAGATAGAGAAGATTCATCCGCGCATCTCACTGGCAGCGTCGATATCGAGCGTGTGGAAGCGGCGATACAGTTGCAGCAGGATCGCCAGGCCGATACTGGCCTCGGCGGCTGCCAGGCTGATCACCAGGATGAACATGATCTGTCCATCCGGCTGCGCCCAGCGGCTACCGGCAACGATGAACGCCAAAGCGGAGGCATTCATCATGACCTCCAGGCTCATCAGCACGAAGAGAATGTTGCGGCGGACCATCAGGCCGACCAGACCGAGGCAGAACAGGATGCCGGCGACCGCCAGACCATGCTCCAAAGGGATAACAGGCATCGTCATTGCTCCTTGGCTTCGTTACGGCCCAAGTGGAACGCCGTCACGGCTGCGGCGAGCAGCAGCATCGAGGCGAGTTCGACCACCAGCAGGTACGGACCGAACAGGCTGATGCCCACGGCCTTGGCGTCTACGGTGGTGTGGCCGACGGCCTGGCCGCTCTGGTGGGAGAACAGCACGTACAGCAGTTCAGCCAGCAGCAGGGCGCCGAGAATCACCGGGCCGAGCCAGATGCCGGGCTTGAGCCAGACGCGCTCTTGCTGAACCGAGGCCGGGCCCAGGTTCAGCATCATCACCACGAACACGAACAGCACCATGATGGCGCCAGCGTAGGCGATCACTTCCAGAACACCGGCAAACGGTGCGCCGAGGGCGAAGAACGTCATGGCCACGGCGATCAGCGAAATGATCAGGTAGAGCAGGGCGTGCACAGGGTTGGTGTGGGTGATCACGCGAAGCGTGGACACCACAGCGATACCCGATGCGAAATAGAAAGCGAATTCCATCTTTCTTCCTTAAGGCAGCAAGCTCTTCACGTTGATCGGTTCGGCTTCATTCTGCGCGGAGCCTTTCGGCTTCCCGGCAATCGCCATACCTGCAACACGATAGAAGTTGTAATCAGGGTTTTTGCCGGGGCCGGAGATCAGCAGATCTTCTTTCTCGTAAACCAGGTCCTGACGTTTGAACTCGGCCATCTCGAAATCCGGTGTCAGCTGGATCGCGGTGGTCGGGCAGGCTTCCTCGCAGAGGCCGCAGAAAATGCAGCGCGAGAAGTTGATGCGGAAGAAGTCCGGGTACCAGCGACCGTCTTCGGTTTCAGCTTTCTGCAGCGAGATGCACCCGACCGGGCACGCCACGGCGCACAGGTTGCAGGCTACACAACGCTCTTCGCCATCAGGGTCGCGGGTCAGGACGATACGGCCACGGTAGCGCGGCGGCAGGTAGACCGGTTCTTCCGGGTACTGCAGCGTGTCGCGCTTGCGGAAGGCGTGGCCGAAAATCATCACCAGGCTGCGAAGCTGGGTGAAGAAGCCATGCACGATGTCAAATATGTACTTCATGATTCTCTATCCTCACTGAGCCGCGACGGCGGGCGTGTTGAGCAACACGATCGCAGCGGTCACCAGCATGTTGACGAGGGTCAGCGGCAGGCAGAACTTCCAGCTGAAATCCATCACTTGGTCATACCGTGGGCGCGGAATCGAGGCGCGCAACAGGATGAAGATCATGATGAAGAACGCGGTTTTCAGCGCAAACCAGATGAACGGGATCTGCGGCAGAATGTTGAACGGACCGTGCCAGCCACCGAAGAACAAGGTCACCAGCAGCGCCGAAATCAACACGATGCCGATGTACTCGCCGACGAAGAACATGCCCCATTTCATGCCGGCGTATTCAATGTGGTAACCGTCAGCCAGTTCCTGCTCCGCTTCCGGCTGGTCGAACGGGTGACGGTGAGTCACGGCGACGCCGGCGATGAAGAAGGTCAGGAAACCGAAGATCTGCGGAATGATGAACCACAGGTTCTGCGCTTGGTATTCAACGATGTCGCGCATGTTGAACGAGCCGACCTGGATCACGATGCCCATCAGCGACAGGCCCATGAACACTTCGTACGACACGGTTTGTGCCGAGGCCCGCAAGCTGCCCAGCAGGGCGAACTTGTTGTTACTCGACCAGCCGGCGAACAACACCGCGTAGACCGACAGACCGGCCATGGCGAAGAAGAACAGGATGCCGATGTTGATGTCCGCCACGCCCCAGGTCGGGGTGATCGGGATGATCGCGAAGGCAATCAGCAGGGCGCTCATGGCCACGACCGGTGCCAGGGTGAAGATCATCTTGTCGGCGAACGGCGGGGTCCAGTCTTCCTTGAAGAACATCTTGATCATGTCGGCCGCGATCTGGAACGCGCCGAACGGGCCGACGCGGTTCGGACCGTAACGGTCCTGCCAGAGGGCGAGCAGACGACGCTCGACCCAGCTCAGCAGCGCGCCGCACACCACCACGGCGAGCAGGATCACGATGGCCTTGAGGACCGCGATGATCACGTCAATCACTTCAGGCGTGAACCAGGTCATTGAGCTGCCTCCTGCAGACCGTCAACGGATTTGCCAAAGATCGCTGGCGGAATGCCCGCGATACCGGCCGGCAATGCGACCAGGCCAGCACCCAGCTCTTCGTTGATGCGCAGCGGCAGACGCAGGGTCTGGCCGGCAACGTTCAAGCTCAGCAGGGCACCGTCATTGACACCCAGACGGTCGGCTTCGGACTTGGCCAAAGCGACGTAGGCGGCCGGGATGCGTTCCTGAACCGGTGTGGCTTTCGAAGAGTTCTCTTCGCTGCCGAGCAGGTGGAAGAACGGCACGACCTGCCAGGTGCCCGGGGCCGGGTTGAAGGCGCGCGGAACAGCCGAGAACCAGTTCAGCGAATCACCGGTGCTTTCGATCAGGCGGGTGCCCGGGTCGCCAGCGCGGATGTGACCACCGACTTCGTCCTGGAACTTGTTCCAGGCTTGCGGCGAGTTCCAGCCCGGAGACCAGGCGAAAGGCACTTGCTGACGCGGTTCGGCCGAGCCCGAGTAACCTTCCATGGAGAAGGCGAACGCGGTGTCCTTGTCTTGCGGGGTACGCGGTTCGTGCACGTTGATGTCAGCGCGCATGGCGGTACGACCCGAGTAACGCAGCGGTTCGCGGGCAAGCTTCATGCCCTTGATGCGGAACGAGGCGGACGGTGCGGCATCGACGATGCGGTTCAGTTGCGGCGTGCTTGCAGCGACGGCAGCGGTGACGTGGTCCAGTTGGGTCCAGTCGATCGGCTGGTTCAGCAAGGTAGCACGCAGGGCATGCAGCCAGCGCCAGCCTTCGTGAACCAGGATGCTCGCGTCCATGTACTTCGGATCGAAGACCTGGAAGAAGCGCTGGGCGCGGCCTTCCTGGCTGACCAGCGTACCGTCGCCTTCAGCGAAGCTGGCGGCTGGCAGAACCAGGTGCGCGCGATCGCTGGTGGCGGTTTTCTGGTGGTCGGCAACGATCACCACTTTCGCGGCGGTCAGGGCGGCATCGACACGGGCTTTGTCGGTGCGGGTGTACAGATCGTTTTCCAGCACGACGATGGCGTCGGCCTTGCCATCGATCACCGCTTGCAGCGCGGCGTCGACCGATTCGCCACCGAGCATGGCCAGGCCGAGGCTGTTGGCCTCTGGCACGATCAGGCTGATGGAACCGTTCTTCTCGCGCAGCTTCAGGGCTTTGGCGATGTTCGCGGCGGCTTCGATCAATGCTTTGGAACCCAGCGAGGTGCCGGCAATGATCAGTGGGCGCTTGGCCGCGAGCAGGGCGTCGGCAATGCGCTTGGCCAGTTCGAGGGCTTCGGCGTCGAGGCCTTCAACCGCTGGGGCGCAGGCGTCGAGGGCGTGAGCCACGGCGAAACCGATGCGCGCCAGATCGTCGGGAGCGGCGTGAACGCACTCTTCGGCGATGTCGTCGAGCTTGGTTTCAGCCAGGCTGGCGATGAACAGCGGGTTCAGTTCGTGCTGACCGATGTTCTTCACCGCAGCGTCGAGCCAAGGCTGAACGCGCATGCCGTCGGCCATGTCTTCTGCCTTGCCCTTGACCGATTGACGCAGGGACAGCGCCATACGGGCGGCAGTCTGGGTCAGGTCTTCGCCGAGGACGAAGATGGCGTCGTGGTCTTCGATGTCGCGCATGTTCGGGATCGGCAGCGGGCTGTCTTTGAGCACCTGCATGACCAGACGAATGCGTTCCAGCTCGGCGGCTTCGATACCGGAGTAGAAGTGCTCGGCGCCGACCAGCTCGCGCAACGCGTAGTTGCTTTCGAGGCTGGCACGCGGCGAACCGATACCGACGATGTTGCGACCGCGCAGCAGGTCAGCCGCTTTATCCAGCGCTTCGTCGAGGCTCAGCTTGGTGCCGTTGGCCAGCAGAGGCTGACGCGGGCGGTCTTCGCGGTTGACGTAGCCATAACCGAAACGGCCACGGTCGCACAGGAAGTACTGGTTGACCGAACCGTTGAAGCGGTTTTCGATCCGACGCAGTTCGCCGTAACGCTCGCCCGGGGAGATGTTGCAACCGCTGGAGCAGCCATGGCAGATGCTCGGCGAGAACTGCATGTCCCACTTGCGGTTGTAGCGCTCGGAGTGAGTCTTGTCGGTGAACACACCGGTCGGGCAGACCTCGGTGAGGTTGCCGGAGAATTCGCTTTCCAGTACGCCGTCTTCAACGCGACCGAAGTACACGTTGTCGTGGGCGCCGAACACACCAAGGTCGGTGCCGCCAGCGTAATCCTTATAGAAGCGCACGCAGCGGTAGCAAGCGATGCAGCGGTTCATTTCGTGGGAAATGAACGGGCCCAGTTGCTGGTTCTGGTGGGTACGCTTGGTGAAGCGATAACGGCGCTCGTTGTGGCCGGTCATCACGGTCATGTCTTGCAGGTGGCAGTGACCGCCTTCCTCACAGACCGGGCAGTCGTGCGGGTGGTTGGTCATCAGCCATTCAACAACACTGGCGCGGAAGGCCTTGGACTCTTCATCTTCGATGGAGATCCAGGTGCCGTCGGTGGCAGGGGTCATGCAGGACATGACGATGCGACCGCGGGTGTCGTTCTCGTCGGTGTACTGCTTGACCGCGCACTGGCGGCAAGCGCCAACGCTGCCAAGGGCAGGGTGCCAGCAGAAATAAGGGATATCGAGGCCTAGCGACAGACATGCCTGTAACAGGTTGTCTGCCCCATCGACTTCGAGCTCTTTGCCGTCTACGTGGATAGTGGCCATGGTTCAAAGTTCTTCGTTGGCCCGGTGTCAGCGGGCGTGGCTAATGGAATCTTGTTATTCGCGTGAATCAACACAGCCGTTCAAGGCGTCATCACACGAGAAGGCGAACGGCACGGACCGTTCGCCTTTTTTAAGCGTTAAGCGCCGACTACGATCGGCCTTGCCAGAGGCGGGACGACGGCGCTGACAGGCGCGATGCCGGCTTCGAACTCATGGCGGAAGTATTTGATTGCGCTGCCCAACGGCTCCACGGCACCCGGTGCGTGAGCACAGAAGGTCTTGCCTGGGCCGAGGAAACCGACCAGACCCAGCAGGGTCTCGATGTCGCCTGGCTGGCCTTCGCCGTTCTCGATGGCCATCAGCAGCTTGACGCTCCATGGCAAGCCATCGCGGCAAGGGGTGCAGAAACCACAGGATTCGCGGGCGAAGAACTGCTCCATGTTGCGCAGCAGCGAAACCATGTTGACGCTGTCGTCCACCGCCATGGCCAGGCCGGTACCCATACGGGTGCCCACTTTGGCGATGCCGCCGGCGTACATTTGTGCGTCCAGGTGTTCAGGCAACAGGAAACCGGTACCGGCGCCGCCTGGCTGCCAGGCCTTGAGCTTGTAACCGTCGCGCATGCCGCCGGCGTAGTCTTCGAACAACTCGCGACCGGTGACGCCGAATGGCAATTCCCACAGGCCCGGGTTCTTGACCTTGCCGGAGAAGCCCATGAGCTTGGTGCCCATGTCTTCACTGCCTTCGCGAGCCAACGATTTGTACCAGTCCACGCCATCGGCAATGATCGCCGGGACGTTGCACAGGGTTTCAACGTTGTTCACGCAAGTCGGCTTGCCCCACACGCCAACGGCGGCAGGGAAGGGCGGCTTGGAGCGCGGGTTGGCGCGGCGGCCTTCGAGGGAGTTGATCAGTGCGGTTTCTTCACCGCAGATGTAACGCCCGGCGCCGGTGTGGACGAACAGCTCGAAATCGAAGCCGCTGCCCAGGATGTTCTTGCCCAAAAGGCCAGCTGCCTTGGCTTCTTCCACGGCACGGTTGAGGTGCTTGGCGGCGGTGGTGTATTCGCCACGCAGGAAGATGTAGCCACGGTAGGTTTTCAGTGCG
Organism: Pseudomonas sp. GM60; assembly: GCF_000282415.1. Lineage (NCBI taxonomy): Bacteria > Pseudomonadati > Pseudomonadota > Gammaproteobacteria > Pseudomonadales > Pseudomonadaceae > Pseudomonas > Pseudomonas sp. GM60. The sequence continues at coordinate 13,169 of NZ_AKJI01000098.1, read as the reverse complement.
CGGGCACTGATCAGCATGCCTTCGATCAGCAGATGGGGCAGTTGCTCCATCAGCATGCGGTCTTTCCAGGTGTTCGGCTCCATTTCATCCGCGTTGCACAGCAGGTAGCGGATGTTGATGGATTCGTCTTTCGGCATCAGGCCCCACTTCACGCCCGTGGGGAAGCCTGCACCGCCGCGACCTTTCAGGCCGGCGTCTTTCACGGTCTGGACGATGTCGTCCTGAGCCATGTCGGCGAAGGCCTTGCGCGCAGCCGCGTAACCGTTCTTGGCCTGGTACTCGTCGAGCCAGACAGCTTCGCCGTCGTCACGCAGACGCCAGGTCAGCGGGTGAGTCTCGGCCGAACGCTTGATGCGGTTGGCAGGACCGAAGGAAGTCAGGGTCATACGTAGCCCTCGAGCAATTTGGCAACGCCGGCAGGCTGCACATCACCGAAAGTGTCGTCGTCGATCATCAACGCCGGCGCCTTGTCGCAGTTGCCGAGGCAGCAGACCGGCAGCAGGGTGAAACGACCGTCGGCGGTGGTCTGGCCAAGGCCGATGCCGAGTTTGCTCTGGATTTCGCTGACTACCGATTCATGGCCGCCGATGTAGCAGACCATGCTGTCGCAGACGCGAATGATGTGGCGACCGACTGGCTGACGGAAGATCTGGCTATAGAAAGTAGCCACGCCTTCAACGTCGCTCGCCGGGATGCCGAGGATCTCGCCGATGGCGTAGAGCGCGCCGTCAGGCACCCAGCCACGTTCCTTCTGGACGATCTTCAGGGCTTCGATCGACGCCGCGCGCGGGTCTTCGTAGTGATGCAGCTCGTGCTCGATGGCCGAGCGCTCGGTTTCACTCAAGGTGAAACGGTCTGTCTGGATAAGCGTGCTGTTCATGCTTAGCGGTCCACGTCGGCCATAACGAAATCGATACTACCCAGGTACGCAATCAAGTCCGCGACCATGCTGCCTTTGATCACCGAAGGGATCTGCTGCAGGTGCGGGAAGCTTGGGGTGCGAATCCGGGTGCGGTAGCTCATGGTGCCGCCATCGCTCGTCAGGTAATAACTGTTGATGCCCTTGGTCGCTTCGATCATCTGGAAGGATTCGTTGGCCGGCATGACCGGGCCCCACGAAACTTGCAGGAAGTGCGTGATCAGGGTCTCGATGTGCTGCAGCGTGCGCTCTTTCGGCGGCGGCGTGGTCAGCGGGTGATCCGCCTTGTACGGGCCTTCCGGCATGTTGCGCATGCACTGGTCGATGATCTTGATGCTCTGGCGCATTTCTTCGACGCGCACGATGCAACGGTCGTAGGCATCGCCATTGGCGGCCAGCGGCACTTCGAATTCGAAGTTCTCGTAGCCCGAGTATGGACGCGCTTTACGCAGGTCGAAGTCGCAACCGGTCGAACGCAGGCCTGCACCGGTGACGCCCCATTCGAGGGCTTCTTTGGTGTTGTAGGCAGCGACGCCGATGGTCCGGCCACGCAGGATGCTGTTGTCCAGGGCGGCTTTCTGGTATTCGTCCAGACGCTTTGGCATCCACTCGACGAAGTCTTTCACCAGTTTTTCCCAGCCGCGCGGCAGGTCGTGCGCGACGCCACCGATGCGGTACCAGGCCGGGTGCAGACGGAAACCGGTAATGGCTTCGATCACCGTGTACGCCTTCTGGCGGTCTGTGAAGGTGAAGAACACCGGGGTCATGGCGCCGACGTCCTGGATGTAGGTACCCAGGAACAGCAGGTGGCTGGTGATCCGGAAGAACTCGGCCATCATGATGCGGATGACGTCGACCTTCTCGGGTACCTTGATGCCGGCCAGCTTCTCGACCGAGAGCACGTACGGCAGGTTGTTCATCACGCCGCCGAGGTAGTCGATACGGTCGGTGTACGGGATGAAGCTGTGCCAGGACTGACGCTCGGCCATCTTCTCGGCACCACGGTGGTGGTAGCCGACGTCCGGTACGCAATCGACGATCTCTTCACCGTCCAGCTGCAGGATGATGCGGAACGCACCGTGCGCGGAAGGGTGGTTGGGACCGAGGTTGAGGAACATGTAGTCCTCGTTCGCACCGGAACGCTTCATGCCCCAGTCTTCAGGCTTGAAGCGCGCGGCTTCTTCCTCAAGCTGTTGCTTGGCCAGGTTCAGGGTGAACGGGTCGAACTCGGTGGCACGGGCCGGGAAGTCCTTGCGCAGCGGGTGACCTTCCCAGGTCGGCGGCATCATGATGCGGGTCAGGTGCGGGTGGCCGGCAAAGTCGATGCCGTACATGTCCCACACTTCACGCTCGTACCAGTTGGCGTTCGGCCAGATCCCGGTGACGGTCGGCACGCTGAGGTCGCTCTCGGACAAGGCGACCTTGATCATCACGTCACTATTACGTTCGATCGACATCAGGTGATAGAACACGGTGAAGTCGGCGCCGCTTGGCAGCCCTTGACGCTTGGTGCGCAGACGCTCGTCCACGCCGTGCAGGTCATAGAGCATGACGTACGGCTTGGGCAGGTTGCGCAGGAAGGTCATCACTTCGACGAGTTTGGCGCGGGCAACCCAAAGCACCGGCATGCCGGTGCGGGTAGGCTGGGCGGTGAACGCCTCGGGGCCAAAACGGTTATTCAGTTCGACGACCACATCCTGGTCGTCTGCCTTGTAAGGCGGGATGTACAGAGCACTGCCTGTAGTCATGGTTATTTATCGCTTTCGGTCAACGTAAAGAATGAAGCCAGTGTCTCGTTCTATATAAGAAGCAGATCTGGATCAGACTTCGTCGGGGCTGCGCAGGTTGGTGACTGCGATTCGCTGTTCGCGGCGCTTGTCCTTCTCGGAAGGCATCTCGGCGCGATACACGCCTTGATCGCCAACGACCCAGGAAAGCGGACGACGCTCCTGTCCAATCGACTCCTGCAAGAGCATCAAGCCTTGCAGAAAAGCTTCAGGACGAGGCGGGCAGCCAGGCACGTAGACGTCCACGGGCAGGAACTTGTCCACCCCTTGAACGACTGAGTAGATGTCGTACATGCCACCGGAGTTGGCGCACGAACCCATGGAGATAACCCATTTAGGTTCGAGCATTTGCTCGTAGAGACGCTGAATGATCGGCGCCATCTTGATGAAGCAGGTACCGGCGATAACCATGAAATCCGCCTGACGCGGCGATGCCCGGATAACCTCGGCGCCAAAGCGCGCGATGTCGTGGGGCGCCGTGAAGGCGGTGGTCATTTCCACGTAGCAGCACGAAAGGCCGAAGTTATACGGCCACAGGGAGTTCTTGCGCCCCCAGTTGATCGTGCCGTTAAGCACGTCTTCGAGCTTGCCCATGAAGATGTTTTTGTGGACTTGATCTTCTAACGGATCGGAAACGGTTTCCCGTTCGCCAATCGGATACTGCTCGTTAGGAGCATCGGGGTCGATCCTGGTGAGATTGTATTGCATTGCCAAAGCCTCATTGTTTCAGCTTCGCTTGCCGCTTACGACGAGCTTCCGGAGCCCAGTCAAGGGCGCCCACTCGGAATAGGTAGACAAGGCCTGCCAACAGAATTGCTATGAAAACGAGAGCTTCGACGAATCCGGTCCAGCCGCTTTCGCGGACGGACACAGACCAGGCAAAGAGAAAAAGGGCTTCGATATCGAAGATCACGAAGAGCATCGCGACCAGATAGAATTTGGCTGAGAGCCGCAAGCGGGCGCCACCTGTAGGTAGCATGCCGGACTCGAACGGTTCGTTTTTGCTGCGGCCCCAGGCTTTTGACCCGAGGAGGCTGGAGACGCCGAGCATGAAGGCGCAAAGGCCGACAACGCCCAGAAGGAAAATGGCAAAGCCCCAGTTGTGGGCCATGAGTCCTGTCGCTTCGGGCATGCTGGTAATCCTTAACAGAGAGCAAAGGTCTCTGAGCTTGAAAAAGAAACAAAGCAGTGACGATATGTCGCAGCAATCAATCCCGCTGATTTTATGGCACAACACCGTGCAAGTAAAATTCCTATAGCGAAATTATTTATAGGAATAAGGACATAGCGCACCTCCAAAGTCCCGCAGCCCATGCGTTGCGGGCATTAGCAGGCTTTTCATCAATTATGTTTTGTAGGGAATGTAACGAACATAGTTTGAGCTAAATGATAATCAATATTGTTTGAGGTGGTTTTCAAACTGTTTAACGGGTAGGTGGGTGGAAAGTTGTCTTATATGCGCGTTACTGCAAGTAGCGGGCGGCACCGTTTTACCCTGTTTTTCTGATCGTGAAACTGCGCTGGATCAAGGATTATCCTGCGGTTTTCGGCTGCACGCATTCCCTGTGGGAGCCGGGCTTGCCCGCGATGGCGTTGTGTCAGGCGCCAAAGATGCCGGCTGATACGCCGCCATCGCGGGCAAGCCCGGCTCCCACAGGGATTGTGGTGTTTATGAAATCGCAGGCAAAAAAACGCCCCGAACCAGTCGGGGCGTCAGATGTGCGGCGTTGCGGTTAGCTTTTTATTCGGTCCGCAACGGCCGTTCGTTCAGGCGAAGCAGATCAGTGGAACTGTTCTTCTTCAGTCGAACCGGTCAGTGCGGTAACCGACGACGAGCCGCCCTGGATCACGGTGGTCATGTCGTCGAAGTAGCCGGTGCCCACTTCCTGCTGGTGAGCCACGAAGGTGTAACCCTTGGCGGCGTCGGCGAATTCCTGCTCTTGCAGCTTCACGTAGGCAGTCATGTCGTTGCGGGCGTAGTCGTGCGCCAGGTTGAACATGCTGTGCCACATGTTGTGAATGCCGGCCAGGGTGATGAACTGGTGCTTGTAACCCATGGCGGACAGTTCGCGCTGGAACTTGGCGATGGTCGCGTCGTCCAGGTTTTTCTTCCAGTTGAAGGAAGGCGAGCAGTTGTACGACAGCAGTTGGTCCGGGTATTCCTTCTTGATCGCTTCAGCGAAGCGACGGGCTTCGTCCAGATCCGGCTTGGCGGTTTCGCACCAGATCAGGTCGGCGTACGGAGCGTAAGCCAGGCCGCGAGCGATTGCCTGGTCCAGGCCAGCGCGCACTTTGTAGAAGCCTTCCTGGGTACGTTCGCCAGTCACGAATGGCTGGTCGTACGGGTCGCAGTCGGAAGTCAGCAGGTCAGCCGCGTTAGCGTCGGTACGTGCCAGGATGATGGTCGGAGTACCGGCAACGTCAGCCGCCAGACGGGCAGCGGTCAGCTTCTGTACCGCTTCCTGGGTAGGAACCAGTACCTTGCCGCCCATGTGGCCGCATTTTTTCACGGAAGCCAGTTGGTCTTCGAAGTGAACGCCGGCGGCGCCTGCTTCGATCATGCTCTTCATCAGCTCGTAAGCGTTCAGTACGCCGCCGAAACCGGCTTCGGCGTCAGCCACGATTGGTGCGAAGTAGTCGATGTAGCCTTCGTCGCCCGGGCCCTTGCCGGCTTTCCACTGGATCTGGTCAGCACGACGGAACGAGTTGTTGATGCGCTTGACCACGGTTGGAACCGAGTCCACCGGGTACAGCGACTGGTCCGGGTACATCGATTCGGCGGAGTTGTTGTCCGCAGCAACCTGCCAGCCCGACAGGTAGATCGCCTGGATGCCGGCTTTGACTTGTTGTACAGCCTGGCCGCCGGTCAGGGCGCCCATGCAGTTGACGAAATCTTTCTCAGGACGGAAGGACGGCTTGGCGCCCTGGGTGACCAGGTTCCAGAGCTTCTCGGCGCCGAGTTTTGCAAAGGTGTGCTCAGGTTGAACCGAGCCACGCAGGCGGACGACGTCAGCAGCGGAGTAAGCGCGTGTCACGCCTTTCCAGCGTGGGTTTTCAGCCCAGTCTTTTTCGAGGGCTGCAATTTGCTGTTCGCGTGTCAGTGCCATGGAGATAAACCTCGTCGCGTCTTTTACGGAAAGTTGTTCTGCGGTGGAAAATTCATGCGCTCGCAGACCAGAAGCTTAGGCGGTCAAGTCGAATTCGGCGGGGTTGGCGACGGGATGAACGATGGGCTCGAGGGGAAGTGAGCAGGTAAGGGCGGACTGGCGAGCGCATTCGGGCGTCGTGGGCCTTTATACGAACTTCAGTGTGATGCCGGGTTACCTAAATACGCTTCCGTCCCTCGGGACAACTTCGTTCCAGTCGGCAACCTCGTCAAACACACCTTGTGGGCGGTACAGACACGAAACGGCTCGCGGGGTAGGTGCGAGCATCGCCTCGAAGGCCCTTGCCAGGGCCCCTGATTAGCGGGAGCGAGGCCATCATGCCTTCGCTTTTTTGGCTCGTCAAACGTTTTGTAGTGCTTTTTTTCGAGCACTACATCTTTGGTCTAATACGACTAATCAGTCAGTTTTTGGTGGTTTAGTCCAAAGTATCGACTTTCACCCGCAGGGTCATGTCATCCCGGCCCTGAGTCGAGTAGCTGCGGGTCATGCCCTGTTTGTCGGCCTGAGTCTGGCGATTCACGCCGGCGAGAGTGATCCATTCGCCGAGGCGGCCGGTGACGGTTGTGTCGGTGCTTTGCACGTTCACTACATCGGGACGTTCCTGGCTCATGCGGTCACGGTTGGTACTGATCGACAGGTGAACGATGTCGCCGGTGACGCTCGCGGTGACATAGAAACCCTGGGTGACGTTGCGGTATTCGGTCTGGCTGCGGGGATCGCCATAGGAATCGATCTGCGTGCTGGTCAACGGCACGCTCTGGCCAACCTGGATCAGCGCCGGTGTACCTTCGCTGGCTTGGACTTGTTGAATGCCGCCGTCACGGCTTTCGGTGCTGCGATTGATGATTCGGGTCTGGCTGGGTTTGGCGCCGTTCACCGAGTAACCCTGATCGCCCTGGAAGTTGTTTTCGTTGGTGTCGACGGTGATCAGCAGGCGCTTGGGCTGAGTGTCGAGTTGGGCGATAAGCGCTTTAAGTTCGTCGATCTTGCGTTGATCGGCATTGACGATCAGTTGGTTGCCGTAGGCGCTGACCTGGCCGTCCTTGCCGATAAAATCCTGCGCCATCGGCAGCATGTCGGCGCTGGTGTGGTAGTTCAACGGCACGATCTCGGTGGCTGCCATGACCGAAAAACTGCAGGTCAGCAGCAGCGTGGTGAGCAGGGTGCGTAGGGACATATCCGTTATCTCCGGCCTTGAAGTTTGTGTGTAGGAGCCAGCTTGCTGGCGATGGTCGTCAACGATGACGCTGGAAGCCTGATACCCCGCGGCGCTCTCACGACCATCGCGAGCAAGCTCGCTCCTACAGGTCTTGAGTTTGCCAGTTTGTCGGCCCGGCGTGGGGCAAGTTGAATCGTAGACAGCAAAACGCCCCGGCATCCGAAAATGGCGGGGCGTTTTGTGGTGTTCTTCGGGGCCTCATCGCGAGCAGGCTCACTCCCACAGGTCTAGCGTAATCCTTGTAGGAGTGAGCCTGCTCGCGATGGGGGTACCTCGGTATCAGGCCGAGTGCCGCACCATGTCCACATGCGGAATCCCGGCTTCCAGGAACTCCTCACTGACCAGGCTGAAGCCCAGGCGCTCATAGAACGCCGTCGCCTGCACCTGCGCGCTCAGCATCTGCTGCTTCAGCCCGCGCTTCTCGGCTTCACCGATCACCGCTTGCATCAGCGCGTCGCCAACCTTCAAGCCGCGCCAGTCTTTCAGCACCGAAACCCGGCCAACATGCCCATCGGGCAGCAAGCGTGCGGTGCCAATCGGAAAGTCACCTTCGAAGGCCAGGAAATGCACCGCTGTTGCGTCATCTGCATCCCATTCCAGCTCGGGCGGAACGGATTGCTCGGCGATGAACACCGTCTCACGAATGCGCCGGATCTCGGCGTTATCCTTCTGCCAGTCTGCGACACGTACGTGAATTTTATTCATCGGCAAACCCCAGGCTTCCTTGCTTGATCAGTTCGCAAATCAAGCCGCGACCGTCTTCGTCGCTCAGCCATTCGCCGAGGTTGTCGATGTGCAGCGCATCGGCAGCGCAGATCAGCTTCAGCAGATCGCGCAGTTTGCCCGGCAGATAACGGCTCTGACCGCTGGCGAACAGCAGCAGGTCGTCATCGACTTCGGACCAGGCCATACGGGCGCTCGGGTTGCGGATCAGTACGGCGCCTTGCTCCAGGCTGGCAAGCAGGTCGTCTTCTTCGATTTCTTCAGGGCCGACCACCAGTTCCGGGTAGCGCGGTTCGGTCATGAACTGGCCGAACCAGGTCAGCAGCAGGCGTTCGTCGCTCATGTGCTCGGCCAGCAGGGCTTTCAGGCGATCGAGGGCGTCGTGCTGGATCTGATGCGGATCAACTGCAGGCAGGGCGTCGGCGTCGGTGTAACGCTCTTCGTCAGTCAGGAACTGGCTGAGGAAGTCGGTGAAGTGGGTCAGCACTTCAGCGGCGCTCGGTGCGCGGAAACCTACGGAGTAGGTCAGGCAGTCATCGACGGCCACGCCGCAGTGAGCCAGACGCGGCGGCAGGTAGAGCATGTCGCCCGGTTCCAGAACCCATTCATCAGTGGCTTCGAATTCAGCGAGGATGCGCAGGTCCGCGTGTTGCAGCATCGGGCTTTCGGAGTTGCACATCTGGCCAATTTTCCAGTTGCGCTTGCCGTGACCTTGCAGCAGGAACACATCGTAGTTATCGAAGTGCGGACCGACGCTGCCACCCGGCGCAGCGAAGCTGATCATCACGTCGTCGATGCGCCAGCTCGGCAGGAAGCGGAACTGTTCCAGCAGTTCGCTGACTTCCGGCACGAACTGGTCAACCGCTTGTACCAGCAGGGTCCATTCGGTTTCCGGCAGCTTGCTGAATTCGTCTTCGGCGAACGGGCCGCGGCGCAATTCCCAAGGACGCTCGCCGTGCTCGATGATCAGGCGCGATTCAACTTCTTCTTCCAGCGCCAGGCCGGCCAGTTCGTCGGCGTCGATCGGGCTTTCGAAATCAGGGATCGCCTGACGGATCAGCAGGGGTTTTTTCTGCCAGTAGTCACGCAGGAATTCGCGCGCCGTGATGCCGCCCAGAAGTTGAAGAGGAATGTCAGGATTCATGTGTAACCTATTGAAAAAAAGCACTTTTCAGACGGGAATAAAAACGCCCGGCGCTGCCGGGCGTCTCAAACGGGTAAAGCGGTCGATCAGATGCGCTTGGCTTGCTCTACAGCGTTGCCGATGTAGTTCGCCGGGGTGAGCAGTTTCAGCTCGGCCTTGGCGGCGGCAGGCATGTCCAGCCCGTCGATGAAAGTTTGCAGCGCTTCAGGGCTGATGCCCTTGCCACGGGTCAACTCTTTCAGCTTCTCGTACGGGTTTTCGATGTTGTAGCGACGCATCACGGTCTGGATCGGCTCGGCCAGGACTTCCCAGCAAGCATCGAGGTCAGCAGCGATTTTCTGAGCGTTGAGCTCCAGTTTGCTGATGCCTTTGAGGCTGGCTTCGTACGCGATCACGCTGTGGGCGAAGCCGACGCCGAGGTTGCGCAGTACGGTGGAGTCGGTCAGGTCGCGCTGCCAGCGGGAGATCGGCAGTTTGCTCGCCAGGTGCTGGAACAGTGCGTTGGCGATGCCCAGGTTGCCTTCGGAGTTTTCGAAGTCGATCGGGTTGACCTTGTGCGGCATGGTCGACGAACCGATTTCGCCAGCGATGGTGCGCTGTTTGAAATAACCTAGGGAGATGTAGCCCCAGATGTCGCGGTCGAAGTCGATCAGGATGGTGTTGAAACGCGCGATCGCGTCGAACAGCTCGGCGATGTAGTCGTGCGGTTCGATCTGCGTGGTGTAAGGGTTGAAGCCCAGGCCCAGCTCGTCTTCGATGAAGGCGCGGGCGTTGGCTTCCCAGTCGATCTCAGGGTAGGCCGACAGGTGAGCGTTGTAGTTGCCGACAGCGCCGTTGATCTTGCCCAGCAGCGGAACGGCAGCGACTTGAGCGATCTGGCGCTCCAGACGGTAAACCACGTTTGCCAGCTCTTTGCCCAGGGTGGTCGGCGAGGCCGGTTGACCGTGGGTGCGCGACAGCATCGGCACGTCAGCGAAACGGATGGCCAGTTCGCGGATGGCTTCTGCAGTCTGGCGCATCAGCGGCAGCATGACGTCATCACGGCCTTCGCGCAGCATCAGGGCGTGGGACAGGTTGTTGATGTCCTCGCTGGTGCAGGCAAAGTGGATGAACTCGCTGACAGCCGCCAGTTCCGGCAGCTTGGCCGCTTGCTCTTTGAGCAGGTATTCGATGGCTTTGACGTCGTGGTTGGTGGTGCGCTCGATCTCTTTGACACGCTCGGCGTGCTCCAGAGAGAAGTTTTCCGCCAGGGTGTTCAGCACAGCGTTGGCTTCGGCGGAGAACGCCGGCACTTCGCTGATGGCAGGGTGAGCGGCGAGGCGCTGGAGCCAGCGCACTTCAACCAGCACGCGAGCACGGATCAGACCGTATTCGCTGAAAATTGGGCGCAGGGCCTGGGTTTTGCCGGCGTAGCGGCCGTCAACAGGGGAAACCGCAGTGAGCGAAGAAAGCTGCATGGGGTGTTCTCGGACAGTCGGGCAACGAAATGGGGCGCGTATCATACATGAAAAAATCCGCCGGTCCGTTGCCAACTGACCAGCGTATTACGCGTTACTGACTACAAAACGGTGTTGCGGGCGCGGTTCAGCTGCTGCGCATCAGCGGGTAAAGCTCTTTCAGCAATTTGCGGCGGCTGACGACCAACTGCCAGCGATGACCGCCCAACTGCCGCCACAGGCGCGCCGAACGAATCCCGGCCAGCAACAGCGCACGGATCTTCGAAGCGTTGCTCGGCTGCTGCAGGTTGCGCATGTCGCCGTGAACCTGAATCCGTTGGCGCAAGGTGCTCAGGGTGTCCTGGTACAGCGCGCCGCAAGCGGCGATCACATTTTCGTGCGCCGGGCCGAAGTGTTCGACCTGGGACTGAATCTGCGGCAGACGTTTGCCGATCACCTCGAGCATGTCGCCGCGCTTGGCCAGTTGCCGCTCCAGCCCGAGCATTGCCAGGGCGTAGCGCAGCGGTTCGCGCTGCAGGGTGCTCGGGTCGCGTTCAAGGGCGCCGATCAGTGCGCGGTAACCTTCGCGCAGATTGATGTCGTCGCCGCCGTAGACTTCCAGCGTGTCCTTGGGGTCGCGAATCAGCAGGCTGCCAAGCATGCAGGTCAGGCCGGCTTCGCTGGTCTGGCCGGTCTTGGCGATCTTGTCGACAAGGACGGCGGCGAGAAACACGCCGCCCAGCGCCGTCAGTTGCTCCTGAGTGGGGCTCATTGCTGCTCGCCTTGAAGGGTGCCTTTGCTGGTCCACGGTTCTGCCACTTCAATCACGCCGCCGCCGAGGCAGATTTCGCCGTCGTAGAACACCACGGACTGACCGGGGGTGACCGCGCGTTGCGGCTCATCGAAGGTCGCGCGGTAGCCGGTGGCGGTTTTCTCCAGCGTGCACGACTGGTCGCTCTGGCGATAACGCACTTTGGCGGTCAGTTTGCGCGGCTCGCTCAGGTCGATCGGGTTGATCCAATAGATGTCCGAGGCGAGCAGGGCGCGGGAGAACAGGTAAGGGTGGTCATTGCCCTGGCCAACGATCAGCTCGTTGTGTTCCAGGTCCTTGATCAGCACGTACCACGGCTCGTCGCTGGCGTCTTTCAAACCGCCGATGCCCAGGCCCTGACGCTGGCCGATGGTGTGGTACATCAAGCCGTGGTGGCGGCCGATGACTTCACCTTCGGTGGTTTTGATTTCGCCTGGCTGCGCCGGCAGGTACTGCTTGAGGAAGTCGCTGAAGCGGCGTTCGCCGATAAAGCAGATCCCGGTGGAATCCTTTTTCTTCGCGGTGGCGAGTTCGTATTTCTCCGCAATCGCCCGCACTTGCGGTTTTTCCAGCTCGCCGACCGGGAACAGGGTCTTGGCGATCTGTTCGCCGCCGACGGCGTGCAGGAAGTAGCTCTGGTCCTTGTTCGGGTCCAGGCCCTTGAGCAGTTCGGTGCGGCCGTCGATGTCGCGGCGGCGCACGTAGTGGCCGGTGGCGATCAGGTCGGCGCCGAGCACCATGGCGTAGTCGAGGAACGCCTTGAACTTGATTTCGCGGTTGCACAGGATGTCCGGGTTCGGCGTGCGACCGGCCTTGTATTCGGCCAGGAAGTGCTCGAACACGTTGTCCCAGTACTCGGCGGCGAAGTTGGCAGTGTGCAGCTTGATGCCAATTTTGTCGCACACGGCCTGGGCGTCCGCCAGGTCGTCCATGGCGGTGCAGTATTCCGTTCCATCGTCTTCTTCCCAGTTCTTCATGAACAGGCCTTCCACCTCATAACCCTGCTCGATCAGCAGGAGGGCGGAAACGGAAGAGTCCACGCCGCCGGACATGCCGACAATGACGCGCTTCTTTTGTGTGTCAGAAGGGGCTGGATCACGCATAGGGATTCAATGAGTGTCTTGAAAAAGGACGCGATTCTAGCAGGCCGCAGCCCACAAGGCTAAAGAGAAGGGCGGATCAGTTCGAGGCCGAAGTGTTTACCGTCCAGATAATCATCGATACAACGGATGATCAGCTCACTGCGCCAGTTTGCGCGTTGTGCCAGCAGTTCGTCACGCGTCAGCCATTTTGCGCCGACGATGCCGTCATCCAGCTGATAGTCAGGGTGGTGCTTGAGCGCTTTTGCGATGAAGCAGACTCGCTGATACGTCACTCCGTTGCTGGGCGCGGTGTAGAGGTAAATGCCCACCACGCCGGTAGCCTCGACGTCCCAGCCGGTTTCTTCGAGGGTTTCGCGTACGGCGGCTTCGGTCAGGGTTTCGTTCGGGTCGAGGTGGCCGGCGGGCTGGTTGAGCACCGTCCGTCCGTGCTTGGTTTCTTCGACCATCAGGAAGCGACCATTGTCTTCGACGATGGTGGCGACGGTGATGTGGGGTTTCCAGTCCATAGATAGTCCTCAAATGTTGAAATGCGAAACCTGTAGGAGCCGGCTTGCCGGCGATCGCGGAGTGTCAGCCAATAAAAATGTTGAATGATAAACCGCTATCGCCGGCGAGCCGGCTCCTACAAGGTTTTGGTCAGTCTGTAGAAACAGAAACCCCGGCACATGGCCGGGGCTTCTTTGCATCCTTACAACCTTAAACCAGCGCAGCGATCGCGGCGTTGAAAGTGTTGCTCGGGCGCATGGCCTTGCTGATCAGCTCGGCATTGGCGTGGTAGTAACCGCCGATGTCCACTGGCTTTTCCTGAACGGCGTTGAGCTCGGCAACGATGGTCGCCTCGTTCTCGGTCAGGGTTTTTG
>NZ_AKJI01000097.1:0-17540 GCF_000282415.1 Pseudomonas sp. GM60 | reverse complement strand
GGCAAGCCAGCTCCTACAATTTGCCCTGTGCGAACCCGATCCCTTGTAGGAGCCAGCTTGCTGGCGATGAGGCCCTTACGCCTGGCATCAATCCACGGCCGCCATCGCTGGCAAGCCAGCTCCTACAATTTGCCCTGTGCGAACCCAATCCCTTGTAGGAGCCAGCTTGCTGGCGATGAGGCCTTCACGCCTTGCATCAATCCCACGGCCGCCATCGCTAGCAAGCCAGCTCCTACACTTCGAACTCTGTAAACCCGATCCCTTGTAGGAGCGAGGCTTGCCCGCGAAGGCGTCATCCGCCATACCACCTACAACCGAGGTGCCCCCTTCGCGAGCAAGCTTCGCTCCTACAGGGCTGGTGTCGCACAACGTCTACGGTGCCGGTTCAGGTTCGTTGGTCACTCGCAACAAGCCCCAGAGCCCGGCGGTATTGCCGTAGGCGCCGTAATCGCGGAACAGGTAGTCGCCCGGTATCGCGTTGCTGCCCCCGGCACTCGGGTGCATGAAGCTGAAATGCGCCGCCGGCAGGATGCTTTCGTGGGCGCCGATGTACATCGACATCGGGTTGAACCCGAACCGCACCGAACCCACGCCAGGCGTACTCATCGGATAACCGCCGGTGTCACTCTTCTCCGACTGGAACGGGTTGACCGACCAGACGTGGCCGTCCAGCTGGAAGGTCGTGCCGCGGCTACCCCCGGATGGCATCAGGATGTGCGTGCGAAACGGTTGCCCCGGTTTCACATAGAGCACCGGCGTCTGCGGATCGCCGCCCACCAGCGCATTGCTGTACGCCATGTGCGCGTTGGGCACGTCGCCGTAACCCGCGCCGTCGGCGTGACCGAACGGCGCATCCGGCGCCAGGCCGAAGCGGAACCATATCGGCTCGGACTTGTAGTTGATGGCCATGCTCGAGTTGTCCTGTGGATCGGTCGGCACACCGAAGCCTTCGGCAGCGATGCCTTCCACCGGCCGGCCATTGGCCCAGCGAATGTTCAAGGCTTTCTGCCAGACCATCGCAAAGTCGCGGTAAGGGGTCTGCCCCGGCGCGGTGACCGTCGCCGTGACTTTGCGCGCGTCGTCCACCCAGGTAGCGCCGACCGGCAGGATGCTCATCGCGCCACCCAGGCCTTTCTGCGGTTGCTTGATCACGTCCGCCGGGGTGAAATTCAACCCGCCGAACTCCACGGCCGTGGCGTTGATGTTGTCGACGTTGCGGCCCAGTTGAGTGATCGGTTTACCTTCACGCTCCAGGTGCCCGGCGTAGTACTGATAAGTACGGGTCGGGTAGGCGCCGCTGTTGCCAACCCGCGGTGGCACGGTCTGGATCGGGTTGGCGCCGACGTTGGTGCCGTCGGATTTGGTGATGTCGTACGCCAGCAATTGCGCGTGCAGGCCCACGTGGCTGGACGGCCGCATCAGGTTGTTGCTGAAGGTGGTCGAGCCCTGTCCGCTGTTGCGATCACGTTTGACGATGCCTTGCATCACCGCGGTCTGGGTCAAGTCCGGCATGACCATGGGCAGACGGTTTTCCAGGGTGATGTTGATGCAGTCCCCCGCCGTTGCGCGCAGCACCAGCGGTTCGACAGGCACACCGGGCTTGAGCTTGCCGGTGACCGTATCGAGGTCAGACTTGCGCACGTAAATGATCGCGGTCGGGTCATGCAGCGGACCGCTTTGCCCGCCGATGGTGATGGTTTCGCCATCCTCCGGATCGGACACCGTGACCTGCGGAATATTGACCACCCGCGAGTTGTACACCAGGGTGCCGCCCGCCGGATTCAACGGCCCGCCGACATGCTGGCCGATGCCCTCCGGATCGCCGAGGACCAGGTTCAGCGGATTGCCGAGAATGTCGTTGGCCAGTGCCGCAACCACTTCATAGTTGCGTTGCACGGTCGGCCGGGTGCCGATGCCGTTCGGGTTGGCGCTGATCCGTGGGCAGGTGCCGTCGAACGCCACGGTGTTGCGCATCCCCGCCGGTTTCGGGTTGTTCGGCAGCGCGAACAGATCGCTGCGCTGGGCCGTGTAGTTACGCATCACGCCCCAGATCCCGCTCCAGTAACCTTCGAGAGAGGCGTCCATCGAGTACAGGTAATCACCCGTGGTCGCCGCCGAACTGGACAGCATCGAGACCGGCGCAATGAAGCCCATCTGCTCGGAGATCCCGATCATTTGCGACGAGCGCCAACCCGAGTTGGAGCTGTTGCCGTAACCGGAACCGCTTTGCAGCCACTTCACGCCGTGCAGGGTCACGTTGTGCTCTTCTTCGTGACCGCCGGCATGCACCCGCAGCCGCACGTTGTCACCGGTGTAGGTGCGCAGCATCGGCGTGAACGGATCACCCGGTTCAGCGCCGCCACGGTTGATGTGCGGCGGGAACAAAGTGGTGCCGCCAGTCGGGCCGGTGGCGGCGGTGATCAGGTTCGGCGCCTGGTTCATCGCCGGGATCGCACGGTCGGTGCGGCTTTGCATGGCGTACGCCAGATCGCCGCCGAGGCCGTAGGCCTGCATGCCGCGCTTGCCGTCAGGGCCGATCTTGTAGGGGTCGTATACCCGCAGGGCCAGCGGTTCGTTGCGGTAGTTGACCACGAACATGCCGGGGTCATCGACCGAGATCGCTTGTGGGCACGGCCGGCTCGGGCAACCGGGGACCATACCGCCCTGCACTTCGAGAATGCCGTCCAACAGGGTGCTGGCGTTGTTGCGCACCGGCGGATTGATCGCGTAGCGGAAACTGTCCGCAGTGGCCGGGAACGCTTGTGGATTCGGCACACCATTGGGACCCGCGCCCACGTACACACCGGCTTCATAGGCATGCTGGAAGTCGCTGTACTCAAGGAAGAACTCACGGAAGCTGTCGTTCTTGCCGTCGCCGTCCAGGTCGCCGGTAGACACCACGGCTTGCCACGAAGTCGGCCCGCCATCCTGGCGCGCGCCGCTGTACAACGGCTCGCCGGTTTCGGCGTGGAACCAGGTGGAACCGGCCGGTTCAGCCAGCACGGTGGCGTACAGGCCAATCTGCTGGTGAGTCGATGGCCCGAGGTGATCGTGGGTGAAAATGGTCCCCAGGCCACGGTCGACGCCTTTGCTGTTCACCACCGGGTCGGCAAACCAGCGCTGCATCGCGGTGCGCGCCCCGACCCAGTCGGCCCGGCCAAACTGGCCGAAGTACGGGTGGTTTTTAGCTTTCGGGCAGGCCGGTGTGCCGTCACGCGGGTCAGTGCCCTGGCATTGGTTGAACTCGCGGATGGCGTGGATGCGTTCTTGCACCGCACCGGGGGAAAGTACGCCGTCTTCGTAGTTCCAGCCGTTGGCCGAACCGTCCGCCGCCGTCAGGTCCCATTTCGGCAAGTGAATGTGCTGGCCGATCACGTCAGTCGGCGTGCGCACCTGATAGTCGTCCATTTCATAAGTGGCCGGCACCAGGTTGGTTTGCTGGTATTGCACGCAGTCGAGGGTGTTCATGCGCATCACCAAAGGCTCTGGCGGACGCTGCTTGGTGATCACCGGCCAGGCGTCTTCCCACAGGGCCAGAATGCGCGCTTGCGGGAAGTGGTAGCCGACCTTGTTGTAGACCGCGTCGAACTGGATGTTCGCCGCTTTGTAGACCCGTGGCCGGTCAGCCGTGAAGGTCGAGGCCCCGCTGAAGGACATGCCGTCGAGCCGTTCGCCGCTGAAAAACTCGCCCATGCCGGCGCTGCTGGTCAGGCGTTTTTGCCGGTCGTCCATGCACGGTTCGTAGAAAGGCGCACCGGCGACTGGCAGCGCGCCGTTAGTGCGGAAGGCGCGTGCGACGATTTGATTGCCGGGCAGCACGGCGAAGCTCGGGTGGTCTTTTTTCGCGTGGAAGGCCATGGCCGCCTGTTCAACTTCGGTGCCCTCTTCCGGCAGGTAAAGCGCTTTGGCGCGGGTCACTTCCTTGGAGAAATCCAGCGAGGTGGTCACGGTGTTCGCCTCGCCACCGGCAGAGAAACCGTCCAGGGAATGGCGTCCCAAACCGCCGTCCCAGCCACCGGACTGCGCCGGATCGAGGTTGGCCCACAAGGCATTGCCGCTGGTTTTCAAGGCATAGGCCTTGGCGGCGTCGAGCATGTCCAGCGGTGGGGTTGGTGGACGTTGGCCGACCGAACTTTCCATGCCGCCGATCCAGAACGGATAACCAGGGTTTTTCAGGCTGCCGTCGGCGTTGCGGTTGGCGTAGCTGCGGTCAACCAGCGCCAGGGAGCCAATGGCCTGGGCGCCACCGCTTTGCTCACCGTCGCCGTCTTCATCATCGCCATTGCCAGCCACCAGGGTCTCACCGATTTTCGGCACGACCACGACCTTGCCCGGCATCGGCGCCATGGCTTTGCCCGGTAGCGGCACGACCGCTGGAATCGGCGTGCCGGCAATGATCTCGCCATCGGGCAAGGCCCGGGCGCCAGCGGCTGGTTTACCGCTGCGCAGTGCATAAGGTTCGCTGTGATAACCGTCGGCGCCCTGCTGGGACACCTCAAGTCGGGTGCCTTCTTCAAACACGTCATGCACCCGCCACATGCTCCACATGCCTTGGGCGAAGTGCGGATAGAAGTGGCAGTGATAGATCGCATCACCGGCGACGCGGTTACGGTTGCCCGACCCGCCGTTGGCGATTTCATAGGTGTAGCCGGCGCCCGGCCCGATGCCTTGGGCATCCACGTAGTCAGAGTTGTCGTCGTTGGGATTGAACAGCCACTGGTGCCCGTGGAGGTGGAAGATGTGTTGTTCGTGGCCGTTGTGGGTGTTGCGGAATTTGACGAAGTCGCCGATGTAGCTGTGGTTGACGTTGGACGGCTCGGACGGATACAGCGCCATCGTCGCCTTGACCCCGACCTGATCGGCGCGCGGTGTTTCGCCCGGCCGGATGCTCTCCAGACCGGCGTTGGCCGGTACGTCCACCAGCATCGCCACGTCGCCGACGGTGTGCGAGCTGAGGAAGAATTCTTCATAGGCGCAGGACAGGCAATCGTGCATCGGCCCGACGCCTAACCGGTTGGCCACCACTTCGGCACCCATGCCGCCGGAGCCGTAGTTGATCATGAACGAATCGCGGGTCGGCTCCAGCACGTGGGCCATGACCGGGTCTTCCCAGTACGCGGGGAATGCCTGGGTCGCGGCGGTTTCATCCTGGAATTGCGAGGCGAAATCGCGGAACGGTTCCAGCCGGTTAGGCAGCGCCGGGTTGCGTTTGCCGATGGCTTCCAGCGGATAGGTCGACGGTGGGAAGCTGCCGTCGGCGTAGCTGCCCATGACGATCGCATCGCTCTCGCTGGAGATGATTTCGTTGCCGTCGACCATGTTGATGATCGGCGTGCCGGCCTTGCCTTCACGAATCCACGGTTCACGCTGCGGGTAGCGTGCCTGGTAATCGACAATCGGTTGACCGGCCGGCGTGCGCCCGGTGCTGGCGAGGCGCATTTCTTCTTCGGTCACGGTGTTGCGATAGGTGCGGCCGCCCTTGGGCACCACCACCACTTCGCCGAACAGGCCATTGGCGACGTTGCCCGCATCGCCTTCACCACCGAATGTTGCACCGCGGCTGCTGGCGGCGAACGCTCCTTCACGTTCGGCGTACAAGGTGTAGGAACGGGTCGCGCCGGGGGCGACCAGCGTATTGGGGTTGCGTCCGGTGTAGGCCGAAATGTCGTCAATGCTGTTGACCGCCTGCAGACCGTTGACCTGAAAGCCGACATGGCGGTCGGTGACCTGCTCATCGACCTTGAACTGCTCCGCGTTGCCGATTTCTACCTCGCCCTCGATTTCCCCCTCTTCTTCCTCGCCGCTGTCGTGGCTGCCAGGGTTGGCCTGATAGGCCAGCAGGTTCTGCAGGTTGATGGTCAGGCAGTCACCGGCGGCAACCCGCAACACCAATGGACGCGGACGCTTGTCGGGCCGCAGCGAAACCTTGCCCGGCACCGCTGCCCCACCGTAGGCCAGGGACACATTGTGATCGTCGACCACATCACGACGCAGGGCGAACATCATGCCGTTGGCGTTCTGTGCGCCGAGGCGGTTGAACATGAGCGGTTGATCCAGCGCCACGACGTTCGCCACCAGATTTCGTTCACAACGCACGGCGGCTTCGGCCAACTCGATGCCAAACAGGGGTGCAACAAGCAGCAGCAAGTTAACCAAATGATGAGCGTGGGGAATGCCGGTCATGATCACGGGCCTCGCTTTGGGTACTCACGGGAATGATTCTCGACAAATCCCTTGGAGCAATCCGCATGCCATAAATTTTTTTGTTATTTTTCAGCTAGCTACGTAAACGACTTGATAAGTCGGGGGATATTCCCCACCCAATCCCCACCATTCGGGTTGCCCTCTGATCCAACCAAGACGCCCACACCTGTAGGAGCCGGCTTGCCGGCGATCGGATTTGTGGACAGGTGGTGATTGTGAAAATGCCTTCGCCGGCAAGCCGGCTCCTACAGATGAATGTGTTGCCCCACATGTGGGGCCATCACCCATCACAGCGGCGCATCCACGGCCAGGCCTTGCAAGCGGCGATATTGGCGCAACACGCTCGGCACATAACGGCGGGTTTCGGCGAACGGCGGGATCACCCCGCCACGGCTCAGCACCGCTTGCGGCCCGGCGTTGTAGGCCGCCACGGCGAGCGCGATGTCGTTGTCAAACAGGGTCATCAGGCGCTTGAGGTATTTGGCCCCGCCCTGAATGTTGGCCTTGGGGTCATAGACGTTGGTCACGCCCATTTCCCGGGCGGTGTCGGGCATCAATTGCATCAGCCCGCCAGCCCCCTTCGATGAGGTCGCGCCGGAGTCATAGTGGGACTCGGCCTGGATCACCGCATGCAACAGCGCCGCCGGTAACTGATTGGCCTTGGCGGCCGCCGAAACCAGCTCGGCATAGGGTTGCCGGGCAATCATCTGTGGCTGTTGATCAAGGCTGACCTGCGCCGATTCAGGCTCATGGATCACCCGTTCATAGGTGCGGCCGGGGCGGTGGACATTGGACAAAACGTAGCTGCCCTTGCTGTCCACGGAAACGAATACATCGGCCTGAGCTGTGCCTGCCAGCAGCATGCAGCCGAGCAGTCCAGTGGTGAGTGTTTTCATTATTCTGTCTCCCCTGACCGGCCCCGAAAAATGGGGCTATTGCCCCAATGACCGGTAGTGAACCAGCCATACGCAAGCACTGTGCCGTAAGCGCGAAGGCCAGTAATTCAGGGGTTGCGGCAGGATGTCCGGGGGTGAGCATGGCAATTGCATGAGCCTCTGTGGCGACCCTTCTGCCGACTGTGTGAGGTCATCATGAATCATCGTCTGTGTTGTGCCCCGCGTAACGGCTCACCGCGAGCCCAGCACGGGTTCACATTGCTCGAACTGTTGGTGGTGCTGGTGGTGCTGGGGTTGTTGGCCGGCATCGTCGCGCCGAAGTATTTCGCCCAACTCGGCCGCTCCGAAGTGAAGGTGGCCAAGGCGCAAATCGAAGGCCTGGGCAAAGCGCTGGATTTGTACCGCCTGGAGGTCGGCCATTACCCGTCGACCGAACAGGGTTTGCAGGCGCTGGTCACCGCGCCCAGTGATGAAACCCGCTGGACCGGCCCCTACCTGGCGAAAAAGCTGCCGCAGGATCCGTGGGGCCGCAATTACACCTACCGCTACCCCGGCGAAAACGGTGAATACGACCTGTTGTCCATGGGCAAGGACGGTCAACCCGGCGGCGAAGGCGAAAACGCCGAAATCACCAGCTGGCAGTGACGGGAGGCGAGCATGCGCTTTCATCTCAAGGCCGTCGGCAAGGCTGGCGTGGTCTCGATGACGGTCGAGGCCCAAGGGGACAGCGAAGCCCGACGCATTGTCGAAGACCAGGGCCTGCGGGTCGTCAGCCTGCAAGCCGAAAAGCAATGGCGGGCGTTGCGTCTGCAAAAGCGCGAGACGTTCAACCTGGTGCTGTTCAGCCAGGAGCTGACCACCCTGCTCAACGCCGGCCTGCCGTTGATCGATGCGCTGGAAAGCCTGGCGGAAAAAGAAACCGCGCCACAGGCCCGCAAAACCTTGAGTGAACTGGTGCGCCTGCTTTATGAGGGCAAATCGTTTTCCCAGGCGTTGGGTCAGTTGTCAGCGGTTTTCCCACCGCTCTATGTGGCGCTGGTGCAGTCCAGCGAGAAGACCGGCGCGGTAGGTGATGCGCTGGGCCGCTATGTCAGCTATCGCCAGCGCATGGACGAGGTTCGACAGAAGATCGTCAGCGCTTCGATCTACCCCATGCTGTTGCTGGTGGTGGGAGGTGGCGTGGTGCTGTTTCTGATGGGTTACGTGGTGCCGCGCTTCAGCCTGGTGTTCGAAGGGCTGGGCAATAACCTGCCGTGGCTGTCACAAGTGCTGATGAACAGCGGGATGTTCCTGCATGCTCACCAGGGTGAATTCTTCGGCACCTTGGCGGCGGTCGTCGTCGCCCTCGCCTTCCTCCAGCGCCAACCGGCCTTTCGCCGGGGCGTGGACCGGGTGATCGAAAAACTCCCAGCAGTCCATCAACGCATCTTCATGTACGAACTGGCGCGCTTCTATCGCTCGCTGGGGATTCTGCTGCAGGGCGGCATCCCCCTCGTCACCGCCATGGGCATGGTCCGTGGCCTGCTCACCGCGGCCTCCCGCGTGCGCCTGGACCAGGCCTGCGAGCGGGTGCGCGAGGGGCAATCGCTGTCGACGGCGCTGGAGCTCAATCACCTCGTGACGCCGGTGTCCCTGCGCTTGCTGCGTGCCGGCGAGCAGTCCGGCAACCTCGGACAAATGATGGAACGCAGCGCGGATTTCTACGACGAAGAAATCAGCCGCTGGATCGAATGGTTCGTACGCTTGTTCGAACCCTTGCTCATGACCTTCATCGGCCTGTTGATCGGGGTCATCGTGATCCTGATGTACATCCCGATATTCGAACTGGCCTCGAGCATTCACTGACCCCGGGACAGGGTCGACTCGTACCGTTCATCGTTCATCGACGTTGCCACTGAATAAACCGGAACGTTGCAGTGTTCTCCCACTGAATCGAGCAGCAAGTTGCATTGTTCATCAACGTTCCAACCTGAATAAAAAGACGGAGAACGACATGCACATCAACAAGCTTTTACTGGCAGTAGCCATTGGCGCGGTTTTGTCGGCGTCTACCGTATTGATTCCGGACAGCCTGTCCGGCATATCGAGCGCTCAGGCCAAGGATGGTGGGGGTGGTGGCGGCTCTGGTGGTGGTGGTGGTGGTGGTGGCTCTGGCGGCGGTGGTGGTGGCGGAAACGGTGGCGGCGGCAATGGCGGCGGCCACGGCGGAAGCGGCAGCGGTCACGGTGGAAACGGCAGCGGCGGCAATAGCGGCAGCGGTCACAGTGGCAACGACCATGGCTCGGGACATTCCGGTAACACCGCCTCATCCGGTCGCAGCGGCACCCATGCCGAACCGGGAGACGATCACGGCGTTCATCATGCCGGTGAAGTCGGCCACAACCGCGGCGTTCATCGCGCCGGTGAAATCGGTGACGACCACGGCGTTCATCGCGCCGGTGAAATCGGCGATGACCACGGCGTTCATGTCGGCGGTGAACCGGGTGACGACCACGGCGTGCACGTCGGTGGCGAGCCGGGTGATGACAAAAGGTCCTGATCACCCCTGACCAACAGACAACACCACCCCCCTGTAGGAGCAAGCTTGCTCGCGATAGCAATCTGTCATTCAACATTAATGTGTCTGACACACCGCTTTCGCGAGCAGGCTCACTCCTACAGGGACGCGTGGACCTAGAGTCCACCCTCAGTCTGATCCAGCCGCTCACGCAAAAACTCGATCAACGCCTGCACCGGTCGCGAACTCTGGCGATGCTGCGGGTACACCGCCGACAATGTCAGCGGCTGCGGGCGAAACTCATCCAGCACCGGCACCAGCCGCCCATCCTTCAACGCCGCCCCGACAATGAAGGTCGGCAGGTACGTGATCCCCATCCCGGCAATGGCCGCATCCCTGAGCAACTCACCGTTGTTGACCCGCATCCGCCCGGTCACGTTGACCGCCAGCGGCTTGCCCTGCCCTTCAAAACGCCATGGCACCTGGCGGCCATGGCCATACGGCAGGCAGTCGTGCGTGTGCAGGTCCTCGGGTTTACCCGGCGTACCGCGCTCCACCAGGTAAGCCGGGCTGGCGCAATACACCCGCTGGATCGAAGCGATTCGGCGGGCGATCAGCGTCGAGTCTTCGAGGATGCCGATGCGCAACGCCAGGTCGTAACCCTCGCTGAGCAGATCCACCGGGCGGTCACTCAAATCCACTTCCACCGTGACATCGCGATAACGCTGCAAGAACACCGGCAGCAAACACCCCAAATGTGCCACCGCAAACGACAACGGCGCGCTCACGCGAATGGTGCCGCGCGGTTCGGTGGTCTGGCCGGCGATGCCCTGCTCCACCTGCTCGACTTCGCTGAGCAAGCGCAACGCCGACTCGTAATAACTCTGGCCCAGCGGCGTGACGTCCAGGCGCCGCGTGGAGCGGTTGAGCAACCGTACGCCCAGGCGTTCTTCAAGCTGCATCAAGCGACGGCTGACGAACTGCTTGGACAGGCCCAATTGATCGGCGGCCGAGGTGAAGCTGCCGGAGTCCATGACCTGGCAAAAAATACGCATATCTTCGAACGGGTTCATTGTCACTTTCCGGTTGACAGTTAAACGCTTTATAGCCGCTTTTTCCCTTTCGAGCACCCTATTAATCTGTGTCCACGGTGTTGCTGAGGCCTGAGTCCCAGCGCAGCAGCAACCTGACCCTTAGGTAACCAATCTCTAATTAATTAAAAAGGATTTGCTCATGAACCTCGTCAAAAAAACCCTGACCGCTTCCCTCCTCGCCCTCTCCGTCGGCAACGCCTTTGCCGCTGGCAGCCCAGGCGTTGAACACAACACTCAAGCCTTCCTCGAAGCCCTCGCCGCCGGTGGCGGTAAACCGCTTGAGCAGTTGAGCCCGAAAGACGCCCGTGCGGTGCTGACCGGTGCGCAAAACTCGGTCAAGGTTGATCTGTCGGGTGTGGACGTCAGCGATCGTGCAATCAAGGTCGATGGTCAAACCATCAACCTGAAAATCGTGCGCCCGGCCAAGGTCAAAGGTGAGTTGCCGGTGTTCATGTTCTTCCACGGTGGCGGCTGGGTGCTGGGCGATTACCCGACTCACCAACGCTTGATTCATGACCTGGTGGTGGGCTCCGGTGCCGTCGCGGTGTATGTCGATTACACGCCGTCGCCGGAAGCGCACTACCCGACCGCGATCAACCAGGCCTACGCCGCGACCCGTTGGGTGGCCGAGCATGGCAAGGACATCGGCGTCGACGGCAAGCGTCTCGCGGTGGCCGGCAACAGCGTCGGTGGCAACATGGCGGCGGTCGTGGCATTGATGGCCAAGGAACAGAAAGCCCCGGCGCTGCGCTTCCAGTTGTTGATGTGGCCAGTGACCAACGCACAGTTCGACACCGGCTCGTACCAGCAATTTGCTGAAGGCCACTTCCTCACCAAAGGCATGATGAATTGGTTCTGGGACAACTACACCACCGACCAGGCCGAGCGTGCGCAGATCCATGCCTCGCCGTTGCAGGCCAGCGCCGAACAGCTCAAGGGCTTGCCGGCAGCGCTGGTGCAGACCGCCGAGTTCGACGTGTTGCGTGACGAAGGCGAAGCCTATGCCCGCCACCTCGATGCGGCCGGTGTGCCGGTCACGGCAGTGCGTTACAACGGGATGATTCACGACTTCGGCTTACTCAATCCGCTGAGCCAGATTCCGGAAGTGAAAGCGGCGGTGCGTCAGGCCGCGCTGGAACTCAAGACTCATCTGAACTGAGTCCCCTCGCCCCTCCCACGGTCATCGTGCGAGGGGCTTTTCTGTAGGAGCCAGGCTTGCCGGCGAAGGCGCCCTCAAATACGCCTTCGCCGGCAAGCCTGGCTCCTACAGGGGATCGGGTTCACACAGTTCAACTGTAGGAGCGAAGCTTGCTCGCGAAGGCGCCCTCAAGTACGCCTTCGCCAGCAAGCTGGCTACTACAGGGGATCGGGTTTACGCAGGTCAAATTGTAGGAGCCGGCTTGCCGGCGATGGCGTCCGTGAGAGCGATGCAGGGTTTGAGATCGCCTTCGCCGGCAAGCCGGCTCCTACAAAAACACTTATTCCGGAGTTCTTCCATGTCCCTCATCTACGGTCATCTGCTGTCCTGGAGTGCGCTGTTGCTGGTCATCGACGCCGTGCTCTGGCACGTAGCGCCGTTCAAGCATCGCGTCACGCGGGTCGGTGTGCGCCTCGCGTTGTTTGTGATGTTCAGCGCGCTCATCATCAACGCCGGCGTCAGCCCGTTGCAGGCGCCGCTGTTGGCAGACGACCGCGTGGCGCAACTGGGCGCGACGGCGCTGGGGATTCTCTGGTGGCTATACGCCGCACGTGTGCTCACCGAAGTCATCGGCCTGCTGCTGATGCGGCGCATCGGACACAGCGGGCGGTTATTGCAGGACGTCATCGGCGCGCTGGTGTTTCTGATCGCCATCGTCGCCGCAGCCGGTTACGTGCTGGAGTTGCCGGTGAAAGGTTTGCTGGCGACGTCCGGGGTGGTGGCAATTGTCGTCGGCCTGGCGTTGCAAAGCACCTTGAGCGATGTGTTTTCCGGGATCGTGCTCAACACCACCAAGCCGTATCAGGTGGATGACTGGATCGTGATCGACGGCGTCGAGGGCAAGGTGCTCGACATCGATTGGCGCGCCACTCACCTGCTGACCAGCGCCGGCAGTACGGCGGTGGTGCCGAACTCGGTGGCGGCCAAAGCGAAGATCGTCAACCTGAGCCGCCCCGGCAACATGCATGGCGTGTCGATCAGCATCCAGGTGCCCAACCACATCCGTCCGCGTCGGGTGCTGGAGGCACTGGACCGCACGCTGCAAGGCAGCAGCAGTCTGCTGCTCAACCCGGCGCCGAAAGCCGTGCTGAAAGAGGCCGGCGAAACCATGTCCGAATACGTGGCCAGCGGGTTTATCGCCGAACTCGGCAAGAAAAGCGAAGTACGCAATCAACTGTTCGACCTCGCCCATCGGCACCTCGAAGCGGCGGGTATTTCCCGACAGCTCGACGGCGTGATCGAACCGACATCCCGCGCGCGGTCCTTGCTGGACGAGGTGAAAGTCTTCCGTTCCCTGAGCGAAGACGAACGCGACCGGATGGCCCATTCGATGGTCGCGCAGCAGTACGCGGCAGGCCAGGTGGTGCTGGAACTGGGTGAAGTGCCGGACAGCCTGATGGTCATTGCCACAGGCGTGGTCAGCGCGACAGTACCGGACGGCGTCGGGCAAACCGAAGCCGGGCGCATGGGGCCGAGCGAGGTGATGGGTGAACAGAGCATCCTCACCGATACACCGTCGCAGGCCACGTTCACCGCGTTGACCTCGTGCATCATCTACCGGATCGACAAATCCCTGACCCGCAGCTGCATGGAACAGCGGGTTGAGGTGGGTCGGGCGTTGAACAAGTTGCAGGCGGTACGGCAGCAGAACAGTCGGTTGGCGCTGCTGGCCAAACCGGTGCCGATCAAGAAAGGTGGATTCCTGAGCTGGCTGCAAAACCGCCAGGCATAAACCAAAACCAATGTGGGAGCGGGCTTGCTCGCGAAGGCGGTGTGCCAGTCAACGTTAGTATCGCCTGACACACCGCCTTCGCGAGCAAGCCCGCTCCCACAGGTTATGCATGTTGCTTGAAGGAGCTTACTTCGAAGTCAACACCGAGTAGCTGTTCATCAGGTTGCGGTAGTTGGGAATACGCGGCGACAGCAGGTTCGCCAGGCCTTCCATGTCGTTGCGCCAGTCGCCCTGCAGCTCGCACGCCACGGAGAACCAGTTCACCAGTTGTGCACCGGCGGCGGCCATGCGCGCCCAAGCAGCTTGTTGCACGGTTTCGTTGAACGTACCCGAAGCATCGGTCACCACAAACACTTCAAACCCTTCGGCCAGCGCCGACAGCGTCGGGAAGGTCACGCAAACGTCCGTCACCACACCGGCGATGATCAGTTGCTTGCGGCCGGTGGCTTTGACGGCCTTGACGAAATCTTCGTTGTCCCAGGCGTTGATCTGGCCTGGACGCGGGATGTACGGCGCGTCCGGGAACTGCTCTTTCAATTCCGGCACCATCGGGCCGTTCGGGCCGTTTTCGAAGCTGGTGGTGAGGATGGTCGGCAGTTTGAAGAACTTGGCCACGTCGCCCAGGGCCAGCACGTTGTTCTTGAATTCGTTCGGCGAGAAATCCTGAACCAGCGAAATCAGACCGGTCTGGTGATCGACCAACAGGACAACGGCATCGTCTTTGTTCAGGCGTTTGTACGGAACGTTGCTCATGTGAAACTCCTCGATGGATGGGTATTACGTCAGGCGCCGACACGCGGGTCGGCGCTTTTTTTATCGTCAGAACGCGAAGCACGAGCAGCCGAAGGCGCCCCAGAAACCGGCGAAGTCGCTGACCGGCGCGTTCGACAACCGCGCCTTTTCATGACTGTGGGAATGCACCCCGCACGGCCCGCTGCAATGGTGAACCTGCGCCTGCATCGGCGACGTCGGGCGCCAGTGACCTGGCACCTTGACCACCGGCGACCAGTCCGGCAGCACCGGCACACTGGCCGGGCCGAGTTTTTCGAAATCACCGGCGGCATACACCACCTTGCCGCCGACCACGGTCAACACCGACTCGATCCACTTGATCGCTTCTTCGTCGACGCTGAAAAAGTCCGCGCTCAGGGCTGCGACGTCAGCCAGTTGGCCGACTTTGATCATGCCTTTCTTGCCCTGCTCGGAAGAGAACCAGGCGCTGCCGTGGGTGAACAGTTCCAGCGCGGTCTGCCGGGACAGCCCCTCGGCGTGCAGCTCCAGGCCACCGACGGTGCGGCCGCTGACCATCCAGTACAGCGAAGTCCATGGGTTGTAGCTGGACACCCGCGTCGCATCGGTGCCAGCGCCAACCGGTACACCTTCGGCCAGCATGCGCTTGATCGGCGGCGTCGCTTCGGCAGCCTTGGCGCCGTAACGCTCGACGAAATACTCGCCCTGAAACGCCATGCGATCCTGAATCGCGATACCGCCGCCCAGCGCCCTCACCCGCTCGATGTTCTGCGGCGTGATGGTTTCGGCGTGGTCGAAAAACCATGGCAAACCATTGAACGGAATGTCGCGGTTGACCTTCTCGAACACGTCGAGCATGCGGCTGATGGATTCGTTGTAGGTGGCGTGCAAACGGAACGGCCAGCGCTGCTCGACCAAGTGGCGGACCACCGGTTCGAGTTCGTCTTCCATGGTTTGCGGCAGGTCCGGACGCGGTTCGAGGAAGTCCTCGAAATCTGCCGCCGAGAACACCAGCATCTCGCCGGCACCGTTGTGGCGCAGGAAATCATCGCCCTGATGCAGGGTCACGCTGCTGGTCCAGTTCTTGAAGTCGGTCAGCTCTTCTTTCGGCTTCTGGGTGAACAGGTTGTAGGCGATGCGGATGGTCAGTTGCTGGTCCTTGGCCAACTGCTCGATCACCTGGTAGTCGTCCGGATAATTCTGGAAACCGCCGCCGGCATCGATGGCGCTGGTCAGGCCGAGACGGTTGAGTTCGCGCATGAACTGGCGGGTCGAGTTGACCTGATACTCCAGCGGTAACTTCGGTCCCTTGGCCAGGGTCGAGTACAAAATCATCGCGTTCGGGCGCGCGACCAGCATGCCGGTCGGCTCACCGTTCGCGTCGCGCACGATCTCGCCACCCGGCGGGTTCGGCGTATTGCGGGTGTAACCAGCCACGCGCAACGCGGCGCGGTTGAGCAGAGCGCGGTCATATAGATGCAGGACAAATACTGGCGTATCCGGTGCCGCCTGGTTGAGCTCTTCCAGGGTCGGCATACGCTTTTCAGCGAACTGGAATTCGTTCCAGCCACCGACCACGCGCACCCATTGCGGCGTTGGCGTGCGGTCGGCCTGATCCTTGAGCATGCGCAGGGCGTCGGCCAGCGACGGCACACCTTCCCAGCGCAGTTCGAGGTTGTAGTTCAAACCGCCACGAATCAGGTGCAAGTGCGAGTCGTTAAGGCCGGGGATGACGCAGCGGCCCTTGAGGTCGATGACCTGGGTGCCGGAGCCGCGCAGGGCCATGGCTTCGGCGTCAGTGCCGACCGCGACGAAGCGGCCATCGCTGATGGCGACGGCACTGGCGCGTGGGTTTTCACGGTCAACGGTATGAAATTGGCCATTGAACAAAATCAGGTCGGCGTTCATCGCGTTTCCTTGGGCTGAGTGGAGGGGGACAGCCAAGGCGCGAACAAACGCGTCGCCATCGGCATGAACAGGTACACCACCGAAACGACGATGGTCAGCGTGATCAGGAACGTGGCGACCACGTAATTGGACAGGAACGCGTTAAGCCGCAACAGCGGGCCCCAGATCAGCGGCACCAGCAAGGTGTGCGGCAGAATCACCAGCAACGTCACCACGGCCTGCTTCCAGCGCGGCGGCGGCGAACCGGTTTCAGCCTGCGGCGCGAACCAGAATTCCTTGACCGGGTTGACCTCGGTCTGGTCGCCATCGGCGAGCATCGGCGTGGCTTCGTTGACCAGTTCCAGCCGTTGTGGCGAATCGAGCCAGTGCTGCATCGCGTCGGTGGAGCAAAAGCGCAGCACGCAGGTGTACATGTCGAGGCCGGCGCTCTTGCCGCGCATCACATCCACCCCCAAGTGCCCTTCCTGCTGCCCGGCGATGCTGACGATGTTGCGCAACCAGGCTTCGTAGGGCACTTCAAAACCGGCTTTGACCCGGTGCTTGATGACCAGGGTCACGACTTCCTCGAAACGATTGGATTCAGGCATAACGCAAAGCTCCGGCGAATCGGACATTGAGCGCCAGCCGTCCCGGCCCGGCGATAAAGAGGCTGGTGAACAGAATCAACAGCAGCCAGCCGAACTGCCCTTCCTCGAGGCTCCATTGCGGGTGCACAACCAGCAGCGCGATCCACAACACAGACAAAACCGGCAGACACGCCAGGCGCACCAACACCCCGGCAATGATCAGCAGCGGGCACAGCACCTCGGCAAAAATCGCCAGCATCAGCGTGACATTCGCGCCCAGGTGGAAAGGGTCTTCGATGACTTGCAGTTGAGCGCTGTAGTTAAGCAGCTTGGGCAAACCGTGCACCCACAGCAGAAACAAACCACCGCTGACCCGCAAAAAAAACAGCCCGATATCCTGGGCCCGTTCATCCCATTGCGAAGCGTTCATGGACTACCTGCACAAATGAAAAACCATCGGCGTCAAAGCGCCGGGACCTCATTCGATAGTGCCGGTGTGGGGGCGGGGAAAATTGAATGTACGTGCTCTTTTTCACAGCATCACACAACCCCTGTAGGAGCCGGCTTGCTGGCGAAAGATTTTGGATAGTGCGGTGTTCTTCAGGCCGCCATCGCGAGCAGGCTCACTCCTACAAGGTCCCCGTTGTACACCGATCAACTGTAGGAGCCAGCTTGCTGGCGATGGACGTCAACGA
>NZ_AKJI01000096.1:0-23106 GCF_000282415.1 Pseudomonas sp. GM60 | reverse complement strand
CTTGGTTACTTGGGGCTCTTCCAAGTGACTCGCCGTAAGGGCGAAACCAATAGCGGCCATCACCGCAGAAACGGATATGTACACCCTCAAAAAAACCATCGCACGACACAACCTTCGCACCGAAGCAAGAACCAGGACTACGAAGGCAAGAAAGTGGAACGCGCCAAAGAAGGAATGCTCTATACCTTCAAGGTCTTTTTTGATCGAATGACTTTTCCTACTGCCGAGGTTCCCCATGACCGTCACCGTCAATACCGTTTCCGCCGAAGGTTTTCGCCACAGCGTACAAATCGATGACCACGAACTCTTCGCCGATGTCCCGACATCGTCCGGGGGCGAAGGCTCGGCGCCTGAGCCACACGACTACTTCGATGCAGCGCTGGGCGCATGCAAGGCCCTGACCCTGAAGCTCTACGCGAAGAAGAAAGGCATCCCGCTGACCGGTGTTGGCGTAGAGGTCAAGCGCGACAACAGCCAGGAGCAAAAAGGCAAATACGCCCTGCACGTCAAACTGACCCTCAAGGGCGTGCTCACCGACGCCCAGCGCGACGAACTGCATCACGTGGCCGACCGCTGCCCAGTGCACAAGCTGATGACCACCAGCGAAGTCAACATCGAAACCCACCTCTCCGAAGGCGCGTTCAGCCAATAGCGGCAAGGCTCGGGCAAGCGGGTTATGCTCCACGCGTCACTCGCTCAGCCTGGAATGCACCATGAACACTCCGCTCGTGATTCGCCCCCGCGCCGAAGATGTCGAAGGCCAACCGATTTTTCGCCCGTTGCCGTCAGCCAAATGCCGCAGCGTCGGGCCTTTTGTGTTTTTCGACCACATGCTGGAAACCCGCTATCCAGCGGGCAAAGGCATGAACATCCGTCAGCACCCGCACATCGGCCTGTCGACCCTTACCTACTTGTTCGAAGGGAAAATCCAGCACAAGGACAGCCTCGGTTCCGATCAGGTGGTGGAGGCCGGCGACGTCAGCTGGATGACCGCTGGCAGCGCCATTGCCCATGTCGAGCGCACGCCCGAAGCCCTGAAGGCCAGCGGTTTCACGATGCACGGTTTGCAGATCTGGCTGGCGTCGCCCAAGGATCATGAGCAAGGCCCGGGACACTACAGCCATCACCCGGCAGCCACGTTGCCGGTCAGCGATAACCTTGGCGTAAAGATCCGGATGATCGCCGGGTCAGGCTTTTGCCTGGAATCGCCAGTGCCGGTGCTTTCTCCTACGCTGTACGCGGAACTGAACCTGCAAACAGCAACCACGCTGCTGATTCCCACCGAGCATGAAGAACGGGCGCTGTACGTGTTGAGCGGTGAGGCGCAGCTCGATGGCGAGCCGATAGAGCCGTACTCGCTGGTGGTGCTGCCTGCCGGGCAAGAAATGACGCTGTTCGCCGAGAGCGACTGTCATGCGGTGTTGTTCGGCGGCGCGCCGCTGGATGGACCGCGACGGATCAACTGGAATTTTGTGGCGAGCGATCCGGCGGCTATCGACGAAGCGCGCCGGCGCTGGGCGGCCGGGGATTGGCCGACGGTGCCGGGGGAAAGCGAGCGAATCGAACTGCCCCTGAAATAGCCCCTCACTGTTCACATAACCCCCTGTAGGAGCCGGCTTGCCGGCGATGGCGATCATGAGGACGCCATCGCCGGCAAGCCGGCTCCTACAGGTTGGGTGATCAGCCCTGGCTCATGACTCACTCCCAGTAAAAGACCCCAGAATGAAAAAACCCGCCGAAGCGGGTTTTTTTACAACGTCGTTAAACCGACAGTTCAACCAGCAGCTTGTTGAGACGGCGCACATACGCGGCCGGGTCCTTCAAGCTGTCGCCGGCCGCCAGGGCCGCCTGATCGAAGAGAATGTGCGACAGGTCACCGAAGCGCTCGTCGCTCTGCTCGTTGTCGAGCTTCTCGATCAGCGGGTGCGCCGGGTTGAATTCGAAGATCGGCTTCGAATCCGGAACCTTCTGCCCGCTGGCTTCCAGGATCTGACGCATCTGCATGCCCAGGTCCTGCTCGCCGATGGCGAGAATCGCCGGGGAGTCGGTCAGACGATGGGAAACCCGCACTTCAGCCACGGATTCGCCCAGCGCAGTTTTCAGACGCTCGACCAGACCTTCTTTGGACTTGGCGACTTCTTCCGCGGCTTTCTTGTCTTCTTCCGAATCCAGGTTGCCCAGGTCGAGGTCACCGCGCGCCACGTCGACAAAGCTCTTGCCGTCGAAGTCGTTGAGGTAGCTCATCAGCCACTCGTCGATGCGGTCGGTCAGCAGCAGCACTTCGATGCCTTTCTTGCGGAAGACTTCCAGGTGCGGGCTGTTTTTGACTTGCGCGTAGGTTTCGCCGGTCAGGTAGTAAATCTTGTCCTGACCTTCCTTGGCGCGAGCCAGGTATTCGGCCAGACCCACAACCTGCTCGCCTTCTTCGCCCTGAGTGGACGCAAAACGCAGCAGGCCGGCGATTTTCTCTTTGTTGGCGAAGTCTTCTGCCGGGCCTTCTTTCATGACCTGACCGAAGTTCTTCCAGAAGCCTTTGTATTGCTCTGGCTCGTTCTTCGCCAGTTTTTCCAGCATGTCCAGCACGCGCTTGGTCAGCGCCGACTTCATGGAGTCGATGATCGGGTCTTTCTGCAGGATTTCCCGCGACACGTTCAGCGACAGGTCATTGGAATCGACCACACCCTTGATGAAGCGCAGGTACAGCGGCAGGAACGACTCGGCCTGGTCCATGACGAACACACGCTGCACGTACAGCTTCAGGCCTTTCGGCGCTTCACGCTGGTACAGGTCGAACGGAGCGCGGGTCGGTACGTAGAGCAGCGAGCTGTATTCGAGCTTGCCTTCGACCTTGTTGTGGCTCCAGCTCAGCGGGTTCTCGAAATCGTGAGCGATGTGTTTGTAGAACTCCTGATACTCCTCGTCCTTGATCTCGGTACGAGGACGGGTCCACAGGGCGCTGGCGCGGTTGACGGTTTCCCATTCAACAGCCGGCTTCTCTTCGCCTTCAGCCGCTGCCACTTCTTTCGGCAACTCGATCGGCAAAGCGATGTGATCGGAGTACTTCTTGATGATGTTGCGCAGACGCCAGCCATCGGCGAACTCGTCTTCACCGGACTTCAGGTGCAGGACGATGCGAGTACCACGATCGGCTTTCTCGACGGTGGCAACTTCGAAATCACCTTCGCCCTGCGACGACCAATGCACGCCTTCGCTGGCGGCAGCACCGGCACGACGGCTGAACACGTCGACTTTGTCGGCGACGATGAAGGCAGAGTAGAAACCCACGCCGAACTGACCGATCAGGTGCGAATCCTTTTTCTGATCGCCCGTCAGGTGTTTCATGAAATCGGCGGTGCCGGATTTGGCGATGGTGCCCAGGTGGGTGATCGCATCTTCACGGCTCATGCCGATGCCGTTGTCTTCGAGGGTGACGGTTTTAGCGTCCTTGTCGAAGCTCACACGGATTTTCAATTCGGCGCCACCTTCCAGCAACTCAGGCTTGGACAGGGCTTCGAAACGTAATTTGTCGACAGCGTCAGAGGCGTTCGAGATCAATTCGCGAAGGAAGATTTCCTTGTTGGAATACAACGAATGGATCATGAGGTGCAGCAGCTGCTTCACCTCGGTCTGGAAGCCCAGGGTTTCCTTTTGAGTTTCCACACTCATGGTCATCAAACTCCAATCAGATGGCAGTGGCCGCGACCTAGAGGGTCGGCGGCGGGTTGTCATCAAAGTTGGGGGCTCGGATCAGGATTTCAAGGGCTCATCGATTTTGAAGTGGGCGCGGGCCGTGGCGATGGGTTCGGATTCGGTGCTTTGCCAGGCGGTCACTGCCACGTTTGCGACACGCCGCCCCTGACGGCACACCTGGCAGCGCGCCCACGTATCGCGAAACTGCCCGGCGCGCAGGTAGTCGAGGGAAAAATCGATGATCTTCGGCACACCCGGCGAGCCGGTGAAAATCAGCAGGTGCAAGGCCGCGGACAGCTCCATGAACCCGGCAATGACGCCGCCGTGAATCGCCGGCAGTAAAGGGTTACCAATGTTGTCCTTGTTCGCCGGCAGACGAAACAGCAGGTCATCCCCCACCCGCGAACACTCAATACCGATCAGTTTGGCGTAGGGAATCAGATGCAGCAGCGAGGCATAGTCGCCCTGCTCATGGGCCTGTTGCAGTTGTTCCTTGAAATTATCGGTCATTTCGCACCTCCGGCGATGGCGCCACCAAACCCTTTGGTGCCTTTGACGCCCTTGCCCATGCGCATGAACGTGCCGACGACATGGGCGATGGGCTGCTCGGGATCGTCCTGATAAGCAAAGCCACGGGCGAAGATCACGTCGGTGGTGACCCGGTAGCACTGGGCAAAACCATAGACGTCCTTATGCGGTTCGGCGGCATGCATGTAGTCGATGCGCAGGTCGAGGGTCGGGCAGACTTCAAATTCGGGCAGCACGCAGAGTGTGGCCATGCCGCACGCGGTGTCCATCAGGGAGGTCAATGCCCCGCCATGGATCACACCGGTTTGCGGATTGCCGACAATTTGCGGGCTGTACGGCAGGATGACCGTCAGTCCATCGCTGCTGGCGCTATGAACGCGCAAACCAAGTACCTGGCAATGCCTGAGCGCCGAAAGGAATCGCGTCGCGCGCTCAAAAACGGGGTTTTCGGCCATGTGGTAAACACTCTTCTTAGTACTCGGAGATTGTATTAGGTGTATTCGTAAAAGTTCCCGCAAGAATAATCTTATATATCTGAACGAATTGAGGAACTTAACCCTGATATCCACGCTCGAAAGGCCAGATAGATATTTTCCATAAGGAGAAACACCCCATGCGTAAGACTTTAGCTATTGCCTTGATGTTGACCGCTTCCCTCGGTCTCGCTGCCTGCGATAAAAAATCCGAGGACAAAGCTCAAGAAGCCGAGAAACATGCTGAGCAAGCTCAGCAAGACATGAGCAAAGCTCAGGATAAAGTGAACGACGCTGCGAAAGAAAACGCCGAAGCTGCCAAAGCTCAGGCTGAATCGGATGCCGCTGCAGCAAAAGAAGCACCTAAAAACTAAAACAGTTTTTAGCGTGATAAAGAAAACCCGCCAAGTGCGGGTTTTCTTTTGTCTGTCATTTGCCATTAGAGCAACTTTATCCGCCGCTAGTTGGCGGCGGCTGAAAGGCACAATCACCGGAATAGCCCGGCCGACCATCACACACTTTCAAACAGCCCGTCTCGTTTTTAAACCGTGCACTGACGGATAGCGCATAACCGTATTCCGGCGTTATCACGCTCAATGTCGATGCGCAGGACGTCTGCGTATTGAAGCGAAAGGTGATGATTTCATGCCTTTCACGACGCTGAAACAACAACGCGAAGGTGTTGCCGCTATTCCACATGGATTTGCGCGGCACCACGAAACGATAGTGCTGTTCGTCTAGTCGCTGACCAAACACCTTGAACTCGCTACGCCCGGTCTCGATCTTGGGCACCGGATAGGGAATCGGTAGCACGTAGGGCAGCCCGGTCAGGCCCGTGCTGGCATCCAGGCCTTTCTGGAAATAAGGCACCTCGATATGAGGGAAACCGCTGTAAGTGATGCGGTCATCGGCATAAAACTGCCGTTGGGATGGCTTGTAATCCGGGGGAACCGCAAATTCGACGTCAAACGTCAGCAACGCCTGGCTTGCGTCCAGATTTTCGGACAAGAACTCCCTGTTGCTCGCGCCATTGTCACTGACGCAGCCCCCAAGCGACACCGCGATACTGATCAACAGCAAGACGCCACAACCCACTGGTAAATTTTTCATCAGGCTTAGCGCTCGGAAAGAGGCAATGCGGGACCCAGGCCACGACCGACCAGCTCCCACGTGCCGTTTTTGGCCTTCCAGTGGAAGCGCTTGGCGAACCAGGCAATAGTCATTTCCCTATCCAGACGGTGGTTGTCCATGCTTGGCACGCCATCCTTGTGTGCTTGAACCGCCTGGACGTATGCGGCCTTGGAAATATCGGCCAATTCACCGACGTTGGCATCGGCCGGTAGCTGATAGGCAGCGTCGAGGCCGTCCTCACGTCCGGCCACCAATATTTGTCTGAATGTCAGGTACGCCGCCAGCCGATTATCCGGGGATACTGACATCAGTGCTCCCCAAGGTCCGTATTCCTTGGCCTTGAACCTGGTGTCGAACCACAGCACCTCGCCAGTGTGGATATCCAGCGCACGGCCGGACTCGGCGAACAGCAAAACCTCCTCACGCCCTGGTTGCGGTACGCCCCAGTCAGGAAACCTCTTATCTTTGAGCGGGCTTAATATACGCGCCAAGGGCGCACCATTTTGCACACCAATGAGCAGCGTACCGACACCGTCGTAGCCCGAAGTGACTACCAAGAGCATCGGTTGACCTTCGCTCAACGCCTTGATCGGCCGCACACCGTTGACTTCCCGGGCGCCGAGGGGCCAGTAGCCCTGCGAACGAAACACGATGGAATACTGCGTCCCGGGGCCATAAAAACTATCTTTATTGGGACCAATCAGGAAATCGCCGAAGCGCTTGGCCTCGGGCACGACGGATGGCGAGGCCTGCGCTAACGCACTCCCTGCCATTAGAGCCCATATCCACCAGCCGAGTCGGCGGTGTGGAGGCTGACACGTTTGAAATCCGTTCAAGAACTGCCTTCCATGAGAAACCGAAGCCGGATGTTACATCGTCATCCAGCTGATGCCCATTGATCTAAATACCCCGCAAAGTGATCGGCTCCTTCGTTATAACAACAGTGTTCTGAACGTCGGGCTGATCATCAGCAACAGCGAGCACACCAAACCGACAAACCAGACCAAACTGCGCTGCCAGGCAAGATCCCCCCAATAGCACAACAAATAGATAATGCGCGCGATTACGAAAATGATCGCCAGCGAGTCGATGAGCCACCCCGCCGTTTGCGTGGTGTGCGCCATCAACACCCCCACGGCAAACAATATAAACGCCTCAAAACAGTTCTGATGAGCTGCCACAGCGCGGGCGCCAAACCCCGTGAGTTGTGCCTGTTGCTGGCGCGGCAGATGATTGTCGTAACCACCCTGCTCTTTCATGGCCCTGGCCACCGGCATGCGGGCCACATAGATCAGCAAGGCACTGATAAACACACACCAGAACGGAATACTCATCAAGCGGCCTCTCGGTTCGCCTCAGGCAATGGCGCCTCTGTAGGGGTATAGACCATCACGTCGAGAACGTCGGAATGAAACTCCCGGCGATACAGCACCAGCACCACGCCAGCGCTCATCAACATGAACAACCAGGGGCTGACGAACCACGCCAGCATGGTCATGCCGAAGTAATAGGAACGCAGGCCGAAGTTGAACTGGTTGGCGGCCATGGAGATGACACGCGCCGCCCGTGCGGCAAAGGCTTTACGCTCCAGCTCGGAAACATGCCGCTCGCCGACCATGGGGGCCGACCCCACCAGAATCGCAGCGAAGTTGTACTGACGCATGCACCAGCTGAACGTGAAGAACGCATACACAAACACCAGCGCCAGGCACAGCAACTTGATCTCCGACATGCCCTGGGAGGCCTGTTGCACCATCGGGATGTCCGCCAGCAACGACACCGCCCGTTCCGACGCACCGAGCACGGTGAGAATACCGGCCAGGATAATCAGCGTGCTGGAGGCGAAGAACGAAGCGTTGCGCTCCAGATTACCGATCACACTGGCATCGGCGATGCGGTTGTCCCGCATCAGCATGCGGCGCATCCAGTCTTCGCGGTACAGGTGCAACACACTGGCCAGGCACGCGGTGTCGCGGCCCTTCCACGTCGCATAACGGGTGTAGCCGCCCCAGCAGATGACAAACCAGATGGCGGCAAGAATGTGGATCAGGTTGGCGTGGATGAACGACATGCAGGTCCTTGTGATGTGTTAAGGAGTAACGAAATCCAATGTGGGAGCGGGCTTGCTCGCGAAGACGGAGGGTCAGTCGATATCAATGTTGAATGATAAGCCGTCTTCGCGAGCAAGCCCGCTCCCACATTGGATTTTGCAATGCTTCGACGTTAGCTTAAGGAAAAAGACACTGCCCCACGCGCATAAAAAATGCCCCGTATCGATTGATACGGGGCATTTCCATGTTCGCTCAAGACCCGCTTATGGCGGGCCGTGATACGCCTTAAGCCAGCGCTTCTTCGCGCTTGCCCAGCATGCGGTCGCAAACCACCGCAACCACGAGGGTCATGACCGACGGCACCAGCCACGCCAGGCCCTGCTCACTCAGCGGCAAATGCGCCAATTGCGTCGGCATCCAGTCCGCCAGACCTGCGCCCTTGAGCGCGTCGATCAGGCCGAAGATGAACGACACCAGCATCACCGGACCGACGATGCGGCCCTGCTCATGCCAGAAGTCCTTGCAGAAGCTCAGGGCAACCAGCGCGATGCACGGCGGGTAGATCGCGGTGAGGACCGGGATCGAGAACGCGATCAGCTTGGTGAGGCCCAGGTTGGACACCAGCAGGGAGAACGCGGCGAGGATGATGACCAAGGTCTTGTAGGACAGTGGCAGCACACGGCTGAAGTATTCGGCACAGGCGCACGTCAGACCAACCGCCGTAACCAGGCAGGCCAACGAAATCAGCACGGCGAGGAAACCACTGCCCAAGGAGCCAAAGGTGTGTTGAACGTAGGCGTGCAATACCGCCGCGCCGTTGGTCGCACCGGCGGCCACCTCATGGCTGCCCGAACCGAGGCGAAACAGGCTGACGTACACCAGCGCCAGACCGACGCCGGCAATCAGCCCGGCAATGATCGCGTAACGGGTGATCAGCGCCGGAGAATCCACGCCACGGGAGCGGATGGCGTTGACGATAACGATGCCGAATACCAGCGCGCCCAGGGTATCCATGGTCAGGTAACCATTGATGAAGCCCTGGGAAAACGGTGCCGCGACATACTCGGGCGTCGCCACGCCGATATCACCGGCCGGCAACGCGAACGCGGCGATGCCGAGGGCGGCCAGGGCGATAATCTTCAGCGGTGCGAGGAAACGTCCTACGGTGTCCAGCAAACGACCCGGGTAGAGCGAGATGAAGAACACCAGCAGGAAGTACACCGAGCTATAGAGGAACAGCGCCAGCGGGCTTTCGCCGGTCAGCGGCGCCAGGCCCACTTCGAACGATACGGTCGCAGTGCGCGGCGTCGCGAACAGCGGGCCAACGGCGAGGTAGCACGCAGCGGCCAGCAAGCCACCGGCGATTTTGCCGATCGGGCTGCTCAAGGCATCCATCGCGCCACCGACCTTGGCCAGGGCAACAACGGTGATCACCGGCAGACCGACCGCGGTGATCAGAAAGCCCAGCGCCGCCATCCAGACATGAGGTCCGGACTGCAAACCGACGATAGGCGGGAAGATGATGTTGCCAGCCCCGACGAACAGGGCAAACGTCATAAAACCAAGTGCCAGGATGTCCTGGCCTTTCAACACTTTCATTAAGGAAATACCACACTACTGAATCGGAATTTAGAGAGGGATTTCCCTTATGGGTGAGGGAAATGCTGTCGACCCGTATAGGACCGACCCTTTAGCGCGAAGCTTCCTTGTGGGATGCGGACGCAAAAATGGCGGCTAGCCTAACGAATTTGAGCGACAAACGCACTGTTAGAGGGCGAACTATCCGATCTGCGACATTTTCGTGTCGCGTTTTCATACGTAATGTTCACGGTCTGTGTAGGAGCCGGCTTGCTGGCGATTGGCGGTGTGTCTGATACACCGCGTCGTGGGAATCGCCAGCAAGCCGGCTCCTACAGATGTTTGATTCATCCGGAAACGACAAAGGCCACCCGAAGGTGGCCTTTGTTTGGTGAAGCGTCAGCTAAGCGCGAGGCTTACTTGACAGCCCAACCAGTCAGCTCGGCCAGGGCCTTGCCGATGTCTGCCAGCGAACGCACGGTTTTAACGCCTGCGTCTTGCAGTGCAGCGAATTTCTCGTCTGCAGTGCCTTTGCCGCCAGAGATGATTGCGCCAGCATGGCCCATGCGCTTGCCCGGAGGAGCAGTCACACCAGCGATGTAGGAAACAACCGGCTTGGTCACGTGTGCCTTGATGTAGGCAGCCGCTTCTTCTTCAGCCGAACCGCCGATCTCACCGATCATCACGATCGCTTCGGTCTTCGGGTCTTCCTGGAACAGCTTCAGGATGTCGATGAAGTTCGAACCCGGGATCGGGTCACCGCCGATGCCGACGCAAGTCGACTGACCGAAACCGGCGTCAGTAGTTTGCTTCACAGCTTCGTAGGTCAGGGTGCCGGAACGGGAAACGATACCGACCTTGCCTGGCAAGTGAATGTGACCTGGCATGATGCCGATCTTGCATTCGCCTGGAGTGATCACGCCCGGGCAGTTAGGGCCGATCAGGGTGATACCCAGCTCGTCGCACTTAACTTTAGCGTCCAGCATGTCCAGGGTAGGAATGCCTTCGGTGATGCAAACGATCAGCTTGATGCCGCCGAATGCTGCTTCCAGGATCGAGTCCTTGCAGAAAGGAGCTGGAACGTAGATCACGCTGGCGGTGGCGCCAGTGGCAGCTACAGCGTCTTTCACGGTGTTGAACACTGGCAGACCCAGGTGCTCGGTGCCGCCTTTACCAGGAGTTACACCACCAACCATCTTGGTGCCGTACTCGATGGCTTGCTGGGTGTGGAAACTACCTTGCGAACCGGTAATACCCTGGCAGATAACTTTGGTGTCTTTATTGATCAGGACGCTCATTATTTGCCCTCCGCAGCTTTAACGACTTGTTGAGCAGCGTCGGTCAGGCTGGTAGCAGCGATGATGTTCAAACCGCTTTCTGCCAGTACTTTAGCGCCCAGCTCAGCGTTGTTGCCTTCAAGGCGAACAACAACCGGGATTTTCACGCCGACTTCTTTCACAGCGCCGATGATGCCTTCGGCAATCATGTCGCAACGAACGATGCCGCCGAAGATGTTGACCAGTACTGCAGCGACGTTAGTGTCGGACAGGATGATCTTGAACGCTTCGGTAACGCGTTCTTTGGTAGCACCGCCGCCCACGTCGAGGAAGTTGGCTGGTTTGCCGCCATGCAGGTTGACGATGTCCATGGTACCCATGGCCAGGCCAGCACCGTTGACCATGCAACCGATGTTGCCTTCCAGCGCTACGTAGTTCAGTTCGAACTTGGCAGCGTGCGCTTCGCGCGGATCGTCTTGCGAAGGATCGTGGAAAGTCTTCAGCTTAGGCTGACGGTACATGGCGTTGGCGTCGATGTTGATCTTGGCGTCGAGGCAATGCAGATCGCCGTCAGCCTTGATCACCAGCGGGTTCACTTCCAGCAGAGCCAGGTCGTGATCCTTGAACAGCTTGGCCAGACCTACGAAGATCTTGGCGAACTGAGCAACCTGCTTGCCTTCCAGACCCAGCTGGAATGCCAGCTCGCGACCCTGGAATGGCTGAGCGCCAACCAGTGGATCGATAGTGGCTTTCAGAATTTTTTCTGGAGTGTCGTGAGCGATTTTCTCGAT
Organism: Pseudomonas sp. GM60; assembly: GCF_000282415.1. Lineage (NCBI taxonomy): Bacteria > Pseudomonadati > Pseudomonadota > Gammaproteobacteria > Pseudomonadales > Pseudomonadaceae > Pseudomonas > Pseudomonas sp. GM60. The sequence continues at coordinate 11,587 of NZ_AKJI01000096.1, read as the reverse complement.
GTCCACGCCACCTTCGGTGGAAGCCATGAACACGATGCGACGGCTCGAACGGTCAACGACAGCGCCCAGGTACAGCTCTTTAGCGATATCAGTGCACGATTCAACCAGGATCTTGGTGACTGGCTGACCATTGGCGTCAGTCTGGTAAGTCACCAGACGCTTGCCCAGCCACTGCTGTGCGAAGGCTTTGGCGTCTTCTTTGCTGCGAACCAGCTTAACGCCGCCCGCTTTACCGCGACCACCAGCGTGGACCTGGGCTTTGACAACCCACTCGGTGCCGCCGATTTTGTCGCAAGCTTCTGCTGCTGCTTCCGGGGTGTCTACCGCATAACCGGTGGAAACTGGCAGGCCGTATTCAGCGAACAGCTGCTTACCCTGATACTCGTGAAGATTCATGCTTATTACCGTCTTCGTTAGGTACTGCGCATTCGGTGCTGCACTTGTTCAAGTGCCGCACCACCTGTGACTGCTGCTTGCGTAGCCTTTCCGGATACCCGGTGCAGCCACGCAAGACTGCGTCCAGCGGATATTCCGCGGTGAGTCTTGCATGCAAGGCTCACGACGGGCCATACCGCCGTGGTTTCTTATTGTCTTAACGCTTCTTGCGGTTGGCGATGTGGATGGCGCCGCCATTCACAGCCAGAGCTGCTTCGTGCAAGGCTTCAGACAGGGTCGGATGGGAGAAAACCATCATGCCCAAGTCTTCAGCGCTGGTGCCGAATTCCATGCCGATCGCGCCCTGCTGAACCAGTTCTGCAGCGCTCGGGCCAATCACGTGGACGCCCAATACGCGGTCAGTCTTGGCATCGGCAATGACTTTCACGAAACCGCCGGTGTCGTTGGCTGCCATGGCACGGCCACTGGCTGCGAACGGGAAGGTGCCAACGTTAACTTCAACGCCTTCAGCCTTCAAGGTCTGCTCGGTTTTGCCGACCCATGCGATTTCCGGGTGAGTATAAATAACCGAAGGGATCAGGTCATAGTTGATTTGCGCTTTGTGGCCCTTGATGCGCTCAACAACCATGATGCCTTCTTCGGACGCCTTGTGCGCCAGCATCATGCCGCGAACCACGTCACCGATCGCGTAAACGCCCGGTACGCTGGTGGCGCACTGGTCGTCAACGAATACGAAACCGCGCTCGTCGATGGTCACACCGCTGTCGGCAGCCAACAGTTCGGTGGTCACTGGACGGCGACCAACGGCAACGATCAGCTTGTCAAAGGTGATGCTCTGTTCGCCGTTGGCGTCGGTGTAGTTCACAACGACTTCGTCGCCGTTCACTTTGGAACCGGTGACGCGAGCGCCCAGCTTGATGTCCAGACCTTGTTTGGTCAGGGTTTTGTAGGCTTCTTTGGAAACGGCGTCGTCAGCAGCCGGCAGGAACTTCTCCAGCGCTTCCAGAACAACCACTTCAGCGCCCAGGCGCGACCATACCGAACCCAGTTCCAGACCGATTACGCCAGCGCCGATAACGCCCAGACGCTTAGGTACGGATTGGAATTCCAGTGCGCCGGTCGAATCGACGATCACTTTCTGGTCAACCGGAGCCGGTGGAATGTCGATCGGACGCGAACCCGAAGCCAGAATCACGTTCTCGGCTTCGATGATTTCAACGCTGCCGTCTGGCTTGGTCAGTTCGACTTTCTTGCCGGCCAGCAGTTTGCCGTGGCCTTGCAGGGAAGTGACGCCGTTCGCCTTGAACAGGGTAGCAACGCCAGAGGTCAGGCCTTTGACGATGTTGGCTTTACGGCCAACCATTGCCGACACGTCCATGGTCACGCCAGCGTGATTGATACCGTGGATCGCGAAGCCTTCTTTGGCTTCCTTGTATTTCCAGGAGCTGTCCAGCAGCGCCTTGGATGGAATGCAACCGACGTTCAGGCAAGTACCGCCGAGGGCCAGTTTGCCTTCCTTGTCGGTGTATTTCTCGATGCAGGCAGTGGTGAGGCCCAGTTGCGCTGCTTTAATGGCAGCCACGTAACCGCCAGGGCCCGCGCCAATCACTACCACGTCGAATTTCTGAGTCATGTGTCATTCCTTCTCGAATCAAACCGGACGGCCCCTTATGGGGACCGTCGTGGGACGAAGCTGGTCATTACAGACGGGCCGCCATCCTGCACGGCCCATGCAACGAAATCAGATATCCAGCAGCAAACGAGCCGGGTCTTCCAGCAGGTTCTTGATGGTAACCAGGAAGGTCACAGCTTCTTTGCCATCGATCAGACGGTGATCGTAGGACAGAGCCAGGTACATCATCGGACGGATTACGACCTGACCGTTGATCGCCATAGGACGCTGCAGAATGTTGTGCATGCCCAGGATGGCCGCTTGCGGCGGGTTGACGATCGGAGTCGACATCATCGAACCGAAAGTACCACCGTTGGTGATGGTGAACGTACCGCCGGTCATTTCGTCCATCGACAGTTTGCCGTCGCGAGCCTTCTTGCCAAAGGTGGCGATGCCGCCTTCGATTTCAGCCAGGCTCATCAGTTCGGCGTTACGCAAAACCGGTACAACCAGGCCGCGGTCGCTGGAAACAGCAACGCCGACGTCAGCGTAGCCGTGGTAAACGATGTCGCCACCGTCGATCGATGCGTTGACAGCCGGGAAGCGTTTCAGCGCTTCGGTGGCAGCCTTGACGAAGAACGACATGAAGCCCAGGCGTACGCCGTTGTGGGACTTCTCGAACAGGTCCTTGTACTTCGAACGCAGGGCCATGACTTCGGTCATGTCGACTTCGTTGAAGGTGGTCAGCATCGCCATGTTCGACTGAGCTTCTACCAGGCGCTTGGCCACGGTAGCGCGAACGCGGGTCATCGGTACGCGCTTCTCGATGCGGTCGCCAGCGGCGAACACAGGAGCAGCGCCAGCAGGAGCGGCAGCCTTGGCAGGCGCGGCAGCCGGAGCGGCTTTCTTGGCAGCAACGGCTGCAACCACGTCTTCCTTGGTCACACGACCGCCTTTGCCGGTGCCGGCAACGGAAGCGATGTTGATGCCGTTTTCTTCAGCCAGCTTGCGAGCAGCCGGTGCAGCAACAGGATCGTCTTCGCCTTCGGCGGCTGGAGCAGCAGCCTGTGCAGCGGCCGGAGCAGCGGCAGCGGCTGGAGCGGCAGCAGCGCCGCCCGCTTCGATGGAGCCCAGGACTTCGTCGGACAGAACGGTGTCGCCTTCGTTCTTGACGATAGCGCCCAGCACGCCGTCAGCAGTGGCCAACACTTCCAGCACAACCTTGTCGGTTTCGATATCGACGATCAGGTCGTCACGCTTTACAGCGTCGCCTGGTTGTTTGTGCCAGGTGGCAACGGTGCCATCGGCAACCGATTCCGGGAAAGTGGGGGCTTTGATTTCGATAGCCATTATCTGTGAGTCCTTAAATTCGGTTTCAGGTGCGCGAAGGCGTTAAACAGTAAAGGCGTCTTGCAGCAGTTTTTCCTGCTGCTCAGCGTGCATCGATGCGTAACCGCATGCAGGTGCAGCAGAAGCCTCACGGCCCGCGTACTCAAGTACGAGAGACTTGTTGAGATTGCTGATGCTACGACGCATGTGGTGTTGGCTGCAGTACCACGCACCCTGGTTCATCGGCTCTTCCTGGCACCACACGGCATTTTTGACGTTGGTGTAAGGAGCCAGGACTTCTTTCAAGTCGTCCTCAGGGAATGGGTACAGTTGCTCGATACGCACGATGGCGATGTCATCACGACCTTCGGCACGGCGTTTTTCCAGCAGGTCGTAATAGACCTTGCCGCTACACAGAACAACGCGCTCGACCTTTTTCGGGTCCAGTGCATCGATTTCCGGGATAACGGTCTGGAACGAACCTTCGGCCAGATCTTCCAGAGTCGAGATGGCCAGCTTGTGACGCAGCAGCGACTTCGGAGTCAGAACGATCAATGGCTTGCGCAGCGGGCGAATCACCTGACGACGCAGCAAGTGGTAGATCTGAGCCGGCGTAGTCGGTACGGCTACCTGAATGTTGTGCTCGGCGCACAGTTGCAGGTAACGCTCCAGACGAGCCGACGAGTGCTCCGGCCCCTGACCTTCATAACCGTGCGGCAGCAGCATGGTCAGACCGCAGAGACGGCCCCACTTGTGCTCGCCACTGGTGATGAACTGGTCGATAACCACCTGGGCACCGTTGGCGAAGTCGCCGAACTGGGCTTCCCAGATCACCAGCGCTTCAGGCGTGGTGGTCGAATAGCCGTACTCGAACGCCAGAACCGCCTCTTCGGACAGGAACGAATCGTACAGGTCGAAACGTGGCTGGCCGTTGTACAGGTTCTGCAACGGGATGTAGGTACCCGCGTCTTTCTGGTTGTGCAAGACAGCGTGACGGTGCGAGAACGTACCGCGACCGATGTCCTGACCCGTCATGCGAATCGGGTGACCTTCGAACGCCAGGGTCGCGTACGCCATGGTTTCGGCGTAACCCCAGTTGATCGGCAGGCCGCCGGCTTGCATTTTCTGACGGTCTTCGTAGATTTTCGAAACCTGGCGCTGAACCACGAAGCCTTCTGGAATTTCCAGCAGCTTGGCGGACAGTTCCTGCAAGGTCTTCAGATCGAAACGCGTGTCGTGACGCGCAGTCCAGGCGTGGCCCAGGTACGGACGCCAGTCCACGAACAACTCTTTGTTCGGCTCTTTGACCAGGCTTTTTACAACATGCAGACCGTTGTCCAGCGCGTTGCGGTATTCGTCGACTTTCGACTGAACACGCTCAACGTCCAGCACACCGCTCTGAGTCAGGCGATCGGCATACAGTTCACGGGTGGTGCGCTGTTTGGTGATCTGCTGGTACATCAGAGGCTGGGTGCCGCTAGGCTCGTCGGCCTCGTTGTGGCCGCGACGACGGTAGCAGACCAGGTCGATCACCACGTCACGCTTGAACTGCATGCGATAGTCGATGGCCAGCTGGGTCACGAACAACACGGCTTCCGGATCATCACCATTCACATGGAGGATCGGCGCCTGGATCATCTTCGCAACGTCGGTCGCGTACTCGGTGGAACGCGAGTCCAGCGGGTTGCTGATGGTGAAACCGACCTGGTTGTTGATCACGATGTGCACGGTGCCGCCGGTCTTGAAACCGCGGGTCTGCGACATCTGGAAGGTTTCCATCACCACGCCCTGACCGGCGAATGCCGCGTCACCGTGGATGGAGATCGGCAGAACCTTCTCACCGGTAGGGTCGTTACGACGATCCTGACGGGCGCGAACCGAACCTTCGACCACTGGAGATACGATTTCCAGGTGGGACGGGTTGAACGCCATGGCCAGGTGAACTTCACCGCCGGCGGTCATCACGTTGGACGAGAAGCCCTGGTGGTATTTAACGTCACCGGAACCCAGCTCGACCTTCTTCTTGCCTTCGAACTCGTCGAACAGCTCACGCGGGTTCTTGCCGAAGGTGTTGACCAGCACGTTCAGACGACCACGGTGGGCCATGCCGATCACGATTTCCTTGGTGCCGTAGGAACCGGAACGCTGGATCAGTTCGTCGAGCATCGGAATCAGGCTTTCGCCGCCTTCCAGACCGAAACGCTTGGTGCCCGGGTATTTGGTGCCCAGGTATTTTTCCAGGCCTTCACCGGCAGTGACGCGCTCGAGCAGGTGGCTCTTGATGTCGGCGGAGTACGTCGGACGACCACGCACGCTTTCCAGACGCTGCTGGAACCACTGGCGCTGCTCGGAATCGGTGATATGCGTGAATTCAGCGCCGATGGTGCGGCAATATGTCTGCTGCAACGCTTCGTGAATTTCGCGTAGGCTCGCCTCCTCTTTGCCGATGAACAGGTCGCCGGCACGGAAGGTCGTATCAAGATCGGCATTGGTCAAGCCGTAATGATTGATTGACAGGTCTGCAGGTGCAGGACGCTGCCACAGTCCCAGCGGGTCAAGCTGAGCTGCCTGGTGGCCACGCATACGGTAGGCCTGGATCAATCGCAGCACTTCAACTTGCTTCTTCTCGTGCTCACTGCTCACGCTGCCGGCGGAAACCGGTTGGGCGCGGCGCTGGTTCTTTGCCAGCAAGACGAAATGATCGCGAATTGTGGAGTGCGAAACATCGGTGGCAGAGTTGCCTTCGGTCGGCAACTTCTGAAAGTAGGTGCGCCACTCTTCTGGCACAGCGTTAGGGTCGTGCAGGTAGAGCTCATAAAGCTCTTCCACATAGGCAGCGTTACCTCCGGAAAGGTAGGCGCTGTTCCACATGCGCTGCATCACGCTTTCTTGCATGCTTGGTCACCCTCGGTTAGGGGAACACCATCGGCGTCGACACCGAGCAAACTTGCAGAAGTCCGAATGCAGCGACCAAAACAAGCCACTTAGGATCACGCTGATAGTCCGGGTACCAGCCCGGATGCCCCTGCTTGTCTCATTTCTTCAAAATAAGAGCGGCAGCTTTGTGAGCTGCTGCTCAGGTTAAAACTACGGCGCCGGTTGAAGCCTGCGCCGTAGCATCTACGGGTACAGCGGTCCTACGGGTACTGCTGAATCACACGCCGCTTTGCAGCAACATGTGACGTACGTGACCGATGGCCTTAGTCGGGTTCAGGCCTTTCGGACAAACGTTTACACAGTTCATGATCCCGCGGCAGCGGAATACGCTGAACGGGTCATCCAGCGCAGCCAGACGCTCGGATGTCTTGGTGTCGCGGCTGTCTGCCAGGAAGCGATACGCTTGCAGCAGGGCAGCTGGACCCAGGAACTTGTCCGGGTTCCACCAGAAGGACGGGCAAGAGGTCGAGCAGCAAGCGCACAGGATGCACTCGTACAGACCGTCGAGCTTTTCACGCTCTTCAGGGGACTGCAGACGCTCGATGGCCGGAGCCGGCGTGTCGTTCTGCAGGTATGGCTTAACCTTTTCGTATTGCTTGTAGAAGATGCTCATATCGACGACCAGGTCACGGATAACCGGCAAACCTGGCAGCGGACGAACGATCAGCTTGTTACCTTTCACGACAGAAGACAGCGGCGTGACGCATGCCAGAGCGTTTTTGCCGTTGATGTTCATGCCGTCGGAACCGCAAACGCCTTCACGGCAAGAGCGACGATAGGAGAAACCTTCGTCCTGCTCTTTGATCAGGGCCAGCACGTCCAGGACCATCAGGTCTTTACCACCGGTATCGACCTGGAATTCCTGCATGAACGGCGCGGCGTCCTGATCAGGGTTGTAGCGATAAACACTGACTTGCAACATGGCGGCCACCCTTAATAAGTCCGAATCTTAGGTTCAAAAGTCGGAACAGTCTTCGGCGAGAAGTTCACAGCACGCTTGGTCACGCGCTTGTCACCCGGGAAGTACAGGGTGTGGCACAGCCAGTTTTCGTCGTCGCGATCTTCGTAGTCTTCACGGGCGTGAGCGCCGCGGGACTCTTTGCGGATCTCTGCAGCGATGGCGGTGGCTTCGGCCACTTCCAGCAGGTTCTGCAGTTCCAGGGCTTCGATTCGAGCAGTGTTGAACGCCTGGCTCTTGTCGTTGATCTTGACGTTGGCGATTCGGCCACGCAGATCAGCCAGCTGGGCGATACCCTTCTGCATGTATTCGCCGGTACGGAATACACCGAAGTAGTTCTGCATGCAGCTTTGCAGCTCTTTACGCAGGGTAGCGACGTCTTCGCCTTCGGTACGCGAGTTCAGGCCATCGAGACGTGCCAAGGCAGCGTCGATGTCGGACTGGCGTGGACGGGCGTAATCAACGCCTTCTTTCAGGGTCTGCTCCAGGAACAGACCGGCCGCACGGCCGAATACCACCAGGTCGAGCAGCGAGTTGCCGCCCAGACGGTTGGCACCGTGAACCGATACGCACGCCACTTCGCCTACTGCGAACAGACCAGGAATGATCTGGTCAACGCCGTCAGCGTCCTGAGTGATTGCCTGGCCATGAATGTTGGTGGCAACGCCGCCCATCATATAGTGGCAGGTTGGAACGACCGGAATCGGCGCCACGGCTGGATCGACGTGAGCGAAGGTCTTGGACAGTTCCATGATGCCTGGCAGACGGCTGTGCAGAACTTCTTCACCGAGGTGATCGAGTTTCAGCATTACGTGGTCGCCATCCGGACCGCAACCGTTGCCGGCGATGATTTCTTTAACCATCGAACGAGCAACAACGTCACGACCAGCAAGGTCTTTGGCGTTCGGAGCATAACGCTCCATGAAACGCTCGCCGTGCTTGTTGATCAGGTAACCGCCTTCACCGCGGCAACCTTCTGTAACCAGTACACCGGCGCCGGCGATGCCGGTCGGGTGGAACTGCCACATTTCAATGTCTTGTACCGGCACGCCAGCACGCAGAGCCATGCCGACGCCGTCACCGGTGTTGATCAGGGCATTGGTGGTGGACGAGTAGATACGGCCTGCACCGCCAGTCGCCAATACGGTCGCGTTAGCGCGAACGTAGGAGGTTTCACCGGTTTCGATGCAGATGACGATCATGCCGACAAAGGCACCGTCTTCGTTCTTGACCAGGTCGACGCCGTAGTATTCGTTGAGGAATACGGTGCCGGCCTTCAGGTTGGCCTGGTACAGGGTGTGCAGCAGTGCGTGACCGGTACGGTCGGCAGCGGCGCACGTACGTGCAGCCTGGCCACCTTTACCGAAGTCTTTCGACTGACCGCCGAACGGACGCTGGTAGATGCGGCCTTGTTCGGTGCGGGAGAACGGCAAGCCCATGTGCTCGAGCTCGAAGACCGCTTCCGGGCCTACGGAACACATGTATTCGATAGCGTCCTGGTCACCGATGTAGTCGGAACCCTTGACGGTATCGTACATGTGCCAGCGCCAGTCATCGTTCGGATCAGCAGACGCGATGGCGCAGGTGATGCCACCCTGGGCGGATACGGTGTGCGAACGAGTCGGGAAAACCTTGGTGACAACGGCAGTCTTGTGACCGCCCTGTGCCAGCTGCAGAGCAGCGCGCATGCCAGCACCGCCGCCGCCAATGATGATGGCGTCGAACGAAAGCGTATTAACTGTAGTAGACATGAATCAGATACCCCAAAGAATCTGCACACCCCAGACGAAGTAAGCGAACATCGCAACGCCGCATACTGCCTGGAAGAGGAAACGTACAGTGGTCGCGGACTTGCCGAACGCCATTGGCGTCAGGTAGTCGGTCGCGATGGTCCACATGCCGACCCAGGCGTGAGCGCCGAGGGCAACGAGGGCCAGGAGACTGAAGATACGCATCCAGTTATTGGCGAACAGTTCATGCCATTGGGCGTAGCCGATGCCTGGATTGGCAACGACGTATCCGATCAGGAAGATGAAGTAAGCCGCGAGAACGACCGCAGACACACGTTGCGCCATCCAGTCATAGAGGCCCGAACGCGACAGGTTCGTGACGTTAGTTACCATATCCAAACTCCTGCCAGAACGATTACCACCACGGAAACGGCGATAACGATTTTCGAGCCCAGCTTGCCGCCTTCCAGCGTCTCACCGATGCCCATGTCCATAATCAAATGGCGCACACCGGCTACCAAGTGATACAGCAGAGCGGACAGGATGCCCCAAATCACTAGCTTGGCTAGCGGACTGGTCAGACACGCTTTCACCTGACCGAAGCCTTCCTCGGAGCTCAGCGACTTGTCCAATGCGTAAAGCATGATGGCCAGGCTGACAAAGAGGATGACACCGGAGATACGGTGAAGAATGGACGTGTAAGCAGTGACTGGGAGTTTGATGGTCCTTAGGTCTAGGTTTACAGGTCGTTGGCTTTTCACGGCTTTTTTTTCACACTGAAGAGCCCCTAACAATCAGGGCAAAGTTGTTGGGGAGTGCACTGGTCAGGTAACCACCACCCAGGGATGCGACCCCCAATGAAAGCAAGCCCAAAAGCCCTTGGCGGTCGGTGGCCGAGTATAGACAGTTAGGCTACTAATGACAACGCGTTCACCTTCCCCTAATAGCGCATTGCACAAGTTGAATAAAAGGCGTAAATGGCAGTCAATTTCGAGGAAAAAGTCCGGTTAAAGCCTTCTGGAGCAAGACTTTAGGCAAATTGACATTCGAATTTATCTCACTATAGTGGTGCGGGCCCTGCGTGGGGGGTCTGTCTGATGATTTCAAGCATAAATAGGAGGCCACATGGCTGACAAAAAAGCGCAGTTGATCATCGAGGGCGCAGCCCCCGTCGAGCTGCCCATTTTAACCGGCACCGTTGGTCCCGATGTTATCGATGTTCGGGGCCTGACGGCCACGGGCCGTTTCACCTTTGACCCTGGTTTCATGTCGACTGCTTCCTGCGAGTCGAAGATCACCTATATCGACGGCGACAACGGCATTCTGCTGCACCGCGGCTACCCGATCGAACAGCTGGCTGAAAAGTCGGACTACCTGGAAACCTGCTATCTGCTGCTCAACGGCGAACTGCCGACCGCAGAACAGAAGGCCCAGTTCGTCAGCACCGTGAAGAACCACACCATGGTTCACGAGCAGTTGAAGACCTTCTTCAACGGCTTCCGTCGCGACGCCCACCCGATGGCCGTCATGTGCGGCGTAGTCGGCGCCCTCTCGGCCTTCTACCACGACTCCCTGGACATCAATAACCCGCAGCATCGCGAAATCTCCGCGATCCGCCTGGTTGCCAAGATGCCGACCCTGGCAGCGATGGTTTACAAGTACTCCATGGGCCAACCCATGATGTACCCGCGCAACGACCTGACGTACGCGGAAAACTTCCTGCACATGATGTTCAACACCCCGTGCGAGATCAAACCGATCAGCCCGGTACTCGCCAAGGCCATGGACCGGATTTTCATCCTCCATGCCGACCACGAGCAGAACGCATCGACCTCCACCGTACGCCTGGCCGGCTCTTCGGGTGCCAACCCGTTCGCCTGTATCGCCGCCGGCATCGCTGCACTGTGGGGCCCTGCCCACGGCGGCGCGAACGAGGCTGTCCTGACCATGCTTGACGAGATTGGCGATGTGTCGAACATCGACAAGTTCATCGCCAAGGCCAAGGACAAGAACGATCCGTTCAAGTTGATGGGCTTCGGTCACCGGGTTTACAAAAACCGCGACCCACGCGCCACCGTGATGAAGAAGACTTGCGACGAAGTGCTGAAGGAACTGGGCATCCAGAACGATCCGCAACTCGAACTGGCCATGCGCCTGGAAGAGATCGCCCTGACCGACCCGTACTTCATCGAGCGCTCGCTGTACCCGAACGTCGACTTCTACTCGGGGATCATCCTCAAGGCGATCGGCATTCCAACCAGCATGTTCACCGTGATCTTCGCTCTGGCGCGGACTGTCGGCTGGATCTCCCACTGGAAAGAAATGCTCTCCAGCCCGTACAAGATTGGCCGTCCACGCCAGTTGTACACCGGCTACGAGTCGCGTGACATCACCAAGCTGGAAGACCGCAAGTAAGATCTTTCTTGCGATAGCGTGTTGAGTTGTACCGGGAACGGCCTCTATTTATATAGAGGCCGTTTTTGTTTGTGCGCTTTGGGTTGTGTGCGTATCCGTTTCTGCGGTGACGGCCACTAATGGTTTCGCCCTTACGGCGAGTCACTTGCAAAAGCGGCAAGTAACCAAGCGCTTTTGCCCCTGTCGTTCGGTGCCTCGCTAATGCTCGGC
>NZ_AKJI01000095.1:0-31355 GCF_000282415.1 Pseudomonas sp. GM60 | reverse complement strand
AGGGGCAAGAGCCCTTGGTTACTTGGGGCTTTTCCAAGTGACTCGCCGTAAGGGCGAAACCAATATCAGCCGTTACCGCAGCAATGGATATGTACACCTGAAAGGAAATGGCCGGCTATCAGGCCGTCATCGCCGGCAAGCCGGCTCCTACAAGGGATTTGTGTAACGCCCATTGTAGGAGCCGGCTTGCCGGCGAAGAACGATAACGCGGTCCAACTGACGTCACGCCCCACTCAACCCCTTGATCACCAAATCCACATTCCCCTCCAGCTCAGCCACAGGATCCGCCGCGTCCACGCTCAAAACGACCAACCGGCTCCCGGCCTCGGCAATCACCGCTTTCACCGCGTCCGACGGCTGCCGATGATGCAACACCACCGCCACGTCATTGTCCTTGAGCGTCGCGCCCAATTGCTTCAGCGCCTCCGGTGTCCATTCGGCGTCGGGCCGCGCATCGAGACCGATCAGTTCCAGATTGAGCCCGCCAATCAAGTAGCCAAAGTGATCGCTCAGGCTCATCACGCTCAGATTGTCAGCACTGGCCAGCCGCGCTTCGCTGTCGGCGCTGAACTTGAGCAAGCGCTGTTTCAGTGTCGCAAGGTTGGCCTCGATCACAGGCTTTGCAGCAGGTGCAAGACGCACCAGGTCCGCCGCCATCACATCCGCCATGCGCCCCATGTTGTTGCTGGAAAACCACGGCTGGCTGTTCAAACCATCGACCTTGTTGCCCGGCTGCACGGCGATGCCGGGCAGGGCGCCGTCCACCGGGCGAGCGGCGTCGACTTCGACGATGCGAATATTGCTGCGCCGGGCGATCGGGTACAGCGGATCATCCGCCCACAACGAACGCAGGCCAATCACCGCATCGGCGTCGGTCGCCAGTTTGGCCAATGCCGGCGCGCCGCGCCCGGTGAAGTAAGCCGTCTGACGACTGCCGGGCAGGTTCGCCGGCGCCGCGCGTTCAAGGTTGACGTTGGTGCCCTTGAGCAGTACTTCGCCCAGACCATAAGTGATCGGCAAGGACGCCAGCACATGCAACGGTTTGGCGCTGTCCGCCGCAAACGAGGTATTGACCAGCCCGCACAGGGCGACGGCCAGGGTCAGTTGACGCAGAGAAAATGACATTTATCCAAGGTTCCCTTTCAGGCTGGGGACGACGCCGCGCGCAATGGCGGCGAGGGCGAAGGCGATACCGGCCACCAGAATGATCGCGGCGCCGGACGGGATCGGCAGGTCGAACACAATCGGCGCAAGAATCCCGCACAGCGTGCTGACCGTGGCGATCAGTACCGAGCACCAGAAGAATCCCTTGAGCGACTGGCTGAGCAACCTCGCTGCCGCCGCCGGAATCACCAACAGCGCACCGACCAGAATCGCCCCGATGACTTTCACCGCCGCCACGGTGATCAGCGTCACCAGAATCACGAACAGGTAATCCAGGGTCTTCACCGCGACGCCGCGTACCGCTGCCAGTTGCGGGTTGAAACTGGCGAGCATGATGCGGTTGTACAGCGGCAAGGCCAGCGCCATCACCAGCGAACCGACGATGGCCAGCACCAGCAAGTCATTTCCGTTGACGGTCAGCACCGAACCGAACAGCACGTTCTCCAGAATGTGCACGTTGATCTTGCCCGCCAGAATCAACAGCAGGCTCGCGCCCAGTGCCAGCGACACCGACAGGAACACGCCGATCAAGGTATCTGGCGCCAGCCCCGTACGGTTACGCAGGTAATTCAGCAATATCCCGAACAGCAGGCAGTAACCGAACAAGCTGCCATAGGGCCCGGTGTAGGGTTCGCCGAGCAGAATGCCGATGGCCACGCCAGTCAGCGCCGCGTGACCCACCGCTTCGGAGAAAAACGCGAAGCGCTTGACCACCACCAGCGTGCCCAAGCCGCCCAGCACAGGGCCGATCAGCAAACCGGCAAGCAGCGCGTTGACCACGAATCCATAGGCCAGCGCCTCAGGCAGATAACCCGAAGACGCCCAGCCCTGAACCATCAAGCGAAAGGCTTCGTAACTCATCAGACAGCGCTCCGTGGATGGGTCGAGAACAGGGTCAGCAAACGTTCCGGGGTCAGTGCCTGTTTCGGCGTGGCATCGAACAGTACCCGGCGATTGAGCCCGGTGACGCGATCCGCCAGACGCCCGACCGCTTCCAGATCATGCTCGATCCACAGCACGGTGATCCCGCTCTGGCGCCAGTCGCCGAGCAACCGTTCGAACACCTGAATGCCCGCCTCATCGAGGGCCGACATCGGCTCATCGAGCACCAGTAATTGCGGCGCCGGGATCAGTCCCTGTGCGAGCAACACGCGCTGACGCTCGCCACCGGACAAGGCGCCCATGCGCCGCTTGCGCTTGTCCTGCATGCCGACCCGTTCCAGCGCTTCGCCAATCGCTGCCGCGTAATGCCTGCTCAATCCGAGGAACGCCGGGCGTCGCTGGCACATCGCGGCCATGAAATCGTCGACGGTCATCGGCAAGCCGCGATCAAACTCCAGCGCTTGCGGCACGTAGCCGATGGTGCCGGGTTCGCCGGGCCATTGCAGGCTCAAGCGACCCTGATGCGGCATCTGCCCGAGCAGGGTCTTGATCAACGAACTCTTACCGCCACCGTTGGGACCGACCAGCGCATGCACGCTGCTGGGCTGAACCTGGAAGGTGACCTGGTCAAGGATCGTCGTGCGACCCAGCGTCAAACTGACCTCCGCAAAATCCAACGTCGGCCCCGCCACCTGTAGGAGCCGGCTTGCCGGCGATAGCGGTGTGTCATTCAACGATGATGTCGGCTGACCCGACGCCTTCGCGAGCAGGCTCGCTCCCAACGGGGATTCGCTGAGTGTTTCCTTAGCGGTCATTGCCCCGACTCCTGAATCGCCCGGACCACGGTGTTGAGGTTGCCGGTCATTTCCTTTTCATACTTGTCGGCGGTGTATTCGCCATAGGAAATGTGCGACAGCGGGTACAGCTTCACCCCGGATTCACGCTGGATGGTCTCGACGTAGGTGGACGGGAAATCCATCTCCGAGAAAATCACTTTCACGTCCAGTTCGCGCAGTTGATCGATGGTCTTTTTCAGCTGGCTCGGGCTCGGTTCGATGCCGTGGGCCGGCTCGACCACGGCGGTCACTTCCAGGCCAAACTCCCGCAGCAGGTAGTCGTAAGCCGCGTGAACCGTGGCCACCCGCAGCTCGGCGTTCGGCGCCTGGGTCAGTTTCGCCAGGGCGTCGGCGCGCATCTGCCGCAGGCGTTTGCCGTAGGCGCGTGCGTTTTGGGTGTAGGTCTTGGCGTTGGTCGGGTCGAGCTTGCCGAGTTCCCGGGCAATGTTATTGACCTGGGCAATGGAGGCGCTGATCGACAGGAAAGTGTGCGGGTTAACGACTTTGCCGGCACCGCGCGCGGCAACACCGGTGGCGGCCAGCAGCGGTACGTTTTCGTTGGCTTCGATCACGGCCACGTTCGGCGTTTCGCTGGCGGCGATCATGCGGTCGGCGAAGTCGTCATGGCCGACGCCGTTGAGCACGATCACGTCCAGCCCGCTGATGCGCTTGATGTCTTCGGCGCGGGGCTCGTAGGCATGCGGGTTGAAGCCGGCCGGAATCAGCGGCACCACTTCGGCCTTGTCGCCGACGATGTTGGCCACGTAGCTGTAATAAGGGTGCAGGGTGATGCCGATGCGCAGGCGCTTGGCTTCGTCGGCGCTGGCCAGTGGCGTCAGCAGCAAGGCAAGCAGGCCGATCAGCAGCGGCCGCAAGAATGAACGTTGAGATGAAATAGGCATGGGAAAGCGGTCTTCTCTCGGGTGAAGGCGAGGGTTCAGTGCCGGTGCTGGCGGGTCACGCCGGCATCGAATTGCGCGACGATCTGCTGCCAGCCAGCGCTTTCGAGCGCGGCGTCCGTGACGTCGGCCGGGGCTTTGAGGTCGGCGCCACGGTTGAGCCAGATGTCTGGCGCATCGTCGTCGGCAGTCAGGCGCATCAGAAACGAACCGGCCACGGCGGACGTCTGGCTCTGGCCGAAATACGCCTTGGCGTCGAGCAATTGCCAGGCATGAGCGCCACGGCTGACGGAACTGGCGTCCTGGGCAAACGGCGCAAAACCCTCGTCCGCCAGGGCTTCAGGTGTCGGCAGGGTTTGCTGTTCTTGGCGCAGCAGGTGAATCTCGTCCAGCGTCACCCGCAGGTCGGCGTAGATGCCTTGCTCGGAGGCGCTGAGGTCGCGGCGGGCATCCAGTTGATGGCTGCTGACGGTGCTGGTTTCCTGGGACTCGTGGCGCCAGGCGACCACCGAACCGGCGACCGCCAGGATCAGCAGGCACAGCAGCAACACATACAGGGTTTCATGGCCGGCACCGGCCGGGCGGACGACATGGGTAGTTGGCGTACTCATGGGGCTTGGATGTCCGCTTGGTCGATCTCGACGACGTGGCCGGGACCGGCATCGAACAGCACATAAAATTCGGCGCTGGGCTTCTTGAAGGTCAGTTTGGAATCGGCACCGAGCTTGCCCGGCACCAGGATGGTTTCGTCGTAGCCGATCACATCCAGGGTCACGCCCGGTGCGCCGCTGCCGTCGGAGAAACCGCCGGTGCACTGGATCTGCTCGGCGTCGATGGCCTTGCACTCGCACATCGGGTTGTGGGCCAGGGCGCTGGCGCTGAAGCCGGCGCACAGCACCAGCAACACGGCGTGGAGAGGGCGAAATGCGTTGCTCATGGTTTGCCTCCTTGTTTGTTCAGCCACTCGAGGGTGGCGGGGGATGCCTGGCTCAGCGGGATGGACGCTTGATGCATGGCGCCGTCCCAGCCTTCCATAGTGATCCACAGCTCGGCGTCGGCCTTGGTCTTTTCCGGGATCGGCAGCATGGCGCCCATGCGGTAGGGCGTGCCGAAGAAAATCACCCCGGCGGCGCGCAGGCTGCGCGGTTTGCCGATGCGCAGGTAAGTCGCCTTGACCTGCTCGCGGCAGCTGTCGCACAGCGCCGCGTTGAAACTCTTCATGTAACCGGCCGGGCCATCGGGCCGCGGTGCTTCGTTGCGAAGTTCCGCCAGGCGCAGGCTCCACGGCCCGACCTGAACTTCACCGATTTCCCGCTCGCCCAGGCCGGTGTCCCCGCGAAACAGCGCGGCATCGGCAAAGTACTTGGGCATGAAACCCAGCGGCACCAGCAACAGCAAAACGTTGATGTGGAAGCGCCATTTGTGCCAGAAGCGGCTCAGTCTGGACCCCGGTTTTTCGGCGGCGAACAGGCTCATTGGCTGACCTCCGTGGTGTCGTGGCTCGTGACGTGAGTGGCATCGGCAGCGCGAGGACGTTTGTTGCTGCGCTTGAGGGCGTTAGCGGTGGCCAACGCAGTGCGCTTGGTCCAGATCAGCAGGCCGCTGAGGACCATCATGCTCAGGAGCAGGCCGAAGAAGAACCAGATCAGCTTGATCCAGAGCCCGCCGAAATCGCCGGTGTGCAGCGGCCGCATCGATTCGGTCACCAGCTCCAGCCCCGAGCGGTCCGAAAGCAGGCGGGTCACGGCGACGTCGCCGGTGTACGGGTTGATTTCGGCAGTCTGGAACATCAGCGGATACCAGCTGCGGCCGCCCACCGAAAGGTAGCTGTAGGCATTGGCGGGCAGGCTGATGAAGCTGTCTTCGAGGCCGGGAATGCGTGCCTTCGCTTCACGGATCGCCGTTTCCAGGCTGATCATCGGTGCCGGCGAGCCGTTGGCGGTGAGGGGCACGCTCTCACGCGGGACCACCGGCGCCACCGGGGCGGTGGAAATCGTAATCTGGTTATCGAACATGAACGCTTCGATCAGGAACCAGGTGCTGGTGACGGAAATCACCGCGATGAACCAGATCGACCAGATGCCGCTGAGGCGGTGAAAGTCGCCCCAGAAAATCCGCGCTCCGTGACGCAGGCGCAGGGTCGGTCGCAAAAAGCCTTTCCAGAAGCGCTTGTAGACCACCAGCCCGGTAATCAGCGAAGCCAGCAGCGGCAGGCTGAGAAACGACACCAAATACCAGCCCCAGCTGTAGCCATTGGTGAACGGCACCAGCCACCAACCGTGCAAGGCGCGGGTGAAGGCCCTGAAGTTGAATTGCGGGGCCGTACCCTGGATCACGCCGCTGTACGGGTTGACGTAGACCACTACCGAACGGCCGTCGGGGTAGGTCACTTCCACGTCCAGGGCGAAATGCGTTTCGTCAGGTCGGCTGATGCTTTCGACCAGAATCTGCGGCTCGGCCTGCTTGATCGCGGCGATGAGCTGGTCATAGCTCAACAGCGGCGCATCATCGGAAGGTTGGCTGGCGCGCATTTGCGGGTTGGCCAGCCAGACGATTTCCTGGCTGATCACCGCCAGCGTGCCGGTCACACAGACGATCAGCACAAAAAACCAGATGGGCAGGGCCAGCCAGCTGTGGACCAGAAACCAGAGTTTTGAGCGGGATTTCTTCGACATGATTAAGGTCTTGTATCGATGAGAGGGCCTCTGCTGCGGGCTTCCCAGCGTGGGGTCCATGAAAAGTGCGGTCGTGGCTTTTGCCTACGCGAACCGCCTGCATCTATATAAGACGAATGAGAATCAGAAATCCCGAACCTCGATATGAAAGTAAATGTTTCGTATTCCTGCGAACGCAAAACCCTGTAGGAGTGAGCCTGCTCGCGATAGCGGTATTTCTGTCGATATCAATGTTGAATGACACACCGCTATCGCGAGCAGGCTCACTCCTACATACGGTGCTGCCTTGATCCAACACGAACCATGTTCCAAGGGATCACTCTCCAGCCATTGATGGGGCCGGGCGACTGCCTAAGATGGGGCGCAGACGCCTGAAACCCGCGAGCCTGAGCGAATATCCCCATGACTTCAGCAAGAACCCTTTACGACAAACACATCGATACCCACACGGTGTGTCGCCTCGATGACCAGGGCCACGTCCTGTTGTACATCGACCGCCAGGTCATCAACGAATACACCAGCCCCCAGGCCTTCAGCGGTTTGCGCGAAGCCAAGCGCGGGGTCTGGCGCCCCGGCACCGCGCTGGCGGTGGTCGATCACGTCAACCCCACGGCACCCAATCGCATTGCGGCGATGCCGGACGCCGGCGGTGCGCGGCAAGTGTCGTACCTGGCGGAAAACTGCCGGGACTTCGGCATCGAATTGCTCGACATCCTCGACAAACGCCAGGGCATCGAGCACGTCATCGCCCCGGAGCAGGGGTTCATCCTGCCGGGCATGGTGATTGCCGCAGGCGACAGCCACACCACCACCTATGGCGCCCTCGGCGCATTCGGTTTCGGCATCGGCACGTCGGAGATCGAACACCTGCTGGCGTCCCAGACCCTGGTCTACAAACGCTTGAAAACCCTGCGCGTGACGGTGGACGGTGAGCTGGCGCCGGGGCTGACGTCCAAGGACGTGATCATGGCGCTGATCGGCCGGATCGGCGCGTCCGGAGCCACGGGCTACGCCATCGAGTTTCGCGGTTCGACCATCGATGCACTGAGCGTCGAAGCGCGCATGACCATCTGCAACATGGCGGTGGAAGCGGGCGCGCGAGGTGCGTTCATGGCGCCGGACGACAAAGTGTTCGCCTACCTCAAGGACAAACCCCGCGCGCCCAAAGGTGCGCTGTGGGAGCAAGCGGTGCAGAAATGGCGAGCCTTGCACAGCGATGCCGACGCACTGTTCGACCGTGAAGTGTCGCTGGACGCCAGCGCGCTGGAGCCGATGGTCACCTGGGGCACCAGCCCGGATCAGGCCTCGCCGATCGGCGCCCGCGTCCCGGACCCGCAAGACATCAGCGACCTGATCCTGCGCCAGGACATGCGCCGCGCCCTGACTTACATGGGCCTCGAAGCGGGCATGCCGCTGAGCGACATCGTCATCAGCCACGCGTTTATCGGCTCCTGCACCAACGCCCGGATCGAAGACCTGCGCGACGCTGCCAGCGTGGTGCGCGGCAAACGCGTCGCCGAACACGTGCGGGCGATGATCGTGCCGGGCTCCACCGAAGTGCGCGATCAAGCCGAAGCCGAAGGCCTGGCGGCGATTTTTATCGATGCCGGTTTCGAGTGGCGCCAGTCCGGCTGCTCGATGTGCCTGGCGATGAACGACGACGTGCTGGCGCCGGGCGACCGCTGCGCCTCCAGCACCAACCGCAATTTCGAAGGCCGCCAGGGCGCCGGTGCCCGTACGCACCTGATGAGCCCGGCGATGGTCGCTGCGGCGGCGATCACTGGCCGCTTGACCGACATCCGTCATTTTGGAGACCGCGCATGAGCCTGCAACCCTTCACTCAAGTCAGCGGCAAAGCCGCGCCAATGCTGGCGGCCAACATCGACACCGATGTGATCATGCCCAAACAGTTTCTCAAGGGCATCGACCGTTCCGGGCTGGATCGGGGTTTGTTTTTTGATCTGCGTTTTTTGCCTGACGGCCAACCCAACCCTGCGTTCGTGCTCAATCAACCTGCATGGCAGGGCGCGAGTTTCATGGTGGTCGGGCCGAATTTCGGCTGCGGGTCGAGCCGCGAACATGCGGTCTGGGGTTTAAAGCAGATGGGCATCCGCGCACTGATCGGCAGCAGTTTTGCGGGGATTTTTTATGACAACTGCCAGCGTAACGGGGTGCTGCTGATTACGCTGGATGAGCCCGTGCTGCAGCGGCTCGGGCAAGTGGTCAGCCAGCCAGAGACGGCGCTGATCAGCGTTGATCTGGAAACGCAGCAGATTCGTCTTCAAAGCGAGGTCATCCCTTTCGAAATCGACACACTGCGCAAAACCGCGCTGGTGCTGGGCCTCGACGCCATCGGCAGCACCTTGCAGCGCAGCGAACAAATCAAAGCCTTCGAACACCAACACCTGACCGCCAACCCCTGGCTAAGCTGAAATCGCCTTCGCGGGCAAGCCTCGCTCCTACAGGGGATTGAGTCGCACCTGTAGGAGCGAGGCTTGCCCGCGAAGAGGCCCGCCCATACACCGCAAATCAAACCGACAATCCTTTGAAATGCTCCTGCAAAAACTCCACACACGCGCGCAACTTCCCGGAGTACGCCAGCCGCGTCGGGTACACCGCCCAGACGTTGGCGCTCTGGGTGTACTCGGGCAGCACCTGCACCAATCGCCCCTGCTCCAGCAACGGCTTCACATCCCACAGTGACCGCAACAACACCCCGCGCCCATCCAGTGCCCACTGCAAGACAATCTCGCCGTTATTGGACGACAACGGTCCGCTGACCCGCACACTCTCCTGGGCCCCGTCGTGCTCCAGGTTCCAGATGCCGAAGGCGTTGTCGCGCTCCTTGATCACCAGGCAATGATGCTGCTCCAGATCGCCCAGCGTCTGCGGCGTGCCGTGGCGTTGCAGATAAGCGGGCGCCGCGCACAACACCCGCCGATTGCTCACCAACCGCCGGCCGATGTGCTGGCCGGGGATGTCATCGCCGACACGGATCTCCAGGTCGAACCCTTCGCTGACGATGTCCACCACCCGATCAAACAGGTCGAGGCGAATCTCCAGGTCCGGGTAACGTTCGGCCAGCAGTGACAGGGCCGGCGCCACGTGATTGCGCCCGAAGCCGAAACTGCTGCACAAATGCAGACGCCCGCGAGGGCTGTCGTGGGCGTCGGAGAGTTCGTCGTGCAGTTGCTGGAAATCATCGAGAATCCGCAACGCCCAGCGCTGCACGCGTTCACCGTCCTCGGTCAGGGCGATGCGGCGGCTGGTGCGGTGCAGCAGGCGCGTGCCGAGGGTGGTTTCGAGAATCTGGATACGTTTGCTGACGTAGGCGGGCGACAGGCCCAATTCATCCGCTGCGGCGGCGAAACCGCTTTTACGAATGACGGTAAGTAATACACGCAGGTCTTCGGGCAGGGGCACGGTGTCTTTCTTGGTGGTCATGACAGAACGGGCACTGGCGGCATGAGCCGCCAGCATAGCATCGGTGTGAACGCCGACTTACTCAGCAGACAGCTTGGCCGCCGCCGCTGCCGCCCGAGCGTGGCGCCCGCGTTTGAGGGCAATCGGCGCCATCTTGCTGCGGTCCAGTTCACCTTCCCAGGCGGCCACCACCAGCGCTGCGACGGCGTTGCCGATGATGTTGGTCAGGGATCGGCATTCGGCCATGAAACGGTCGACACCGAGGATCAGCACCATCGCCGCCACCGGCACGGTCGGCACTACGGCCAGGCTCGCCGCCAGCGCTACGAACCCCGCGCCGACCACCGCACCCGCGCCTTTGGAGGTGAGCATCGCCACCGCCAGCAAGGTCAGTTGCTGCTCCAGGCTCAAGTCAATGTTGGTCGCCTGGGCCAAAAACAGCACCGCCAGCGTCATGTAAATGTTGGTGCCGTCCAGGTTGAAGGTGTAGCCGGTCGGCACGACAATCCCCACCACGCCTTTGGAGGCGCCCAGGCTTTCGAGCTTCTGGATCAGCTGCGGTAGTGCCGATTCCGAAGAGCTGGTGCCAAGTACGATCAACAGTTCAGCCTTGATGTACGCCAGTAGTTTGAAAATGCTGAAGCCGGCATAACGGGCAATGCTGCCGAGCACGCACGCAATGAAAATCAACGCGGTCAGGTAGAACGTGCCGATCAGCTTCAACAGCGGCAGCAACGAGCCGAGTCCGTACTTGCCGATGGTGAACGCAATCGCGCCAAACGCCCCGATCGGTGCGACGCGGCTGATGATGCCGACGATGCGGAAAAACACTTCGCTAGCCTGATTGATCACGTTCACCAGTGGCCGGCCCTTTTCACCGACCATCACCAGCGCAATGCCGAACAGCACCGAGACGAACAGCACGGGCAAGATTTCACCCTTGGAGAAGGCATCAAAAAAAGTCGTCGGAATCACGTGCAGCAAAAAACCGGTGATGCCTTCGCCGTGTTCGGCCTGACCGACAAAACCGGCAATCGCCGACGAATCCAGCGTCTTCACATCAATGTTGAACCCCGCGCCCGGATGCAGCGCATGCGCCGCCAGCAGGCCGATCAACAGCGCAAGGCTGGAGACGATTTCGAAGTACAGCAGCGCCTTGCCACCGACCCGGCCGACCTGTTTCACATCGTGCATGCTGGTGATTCCGGAGACCACCGTGCAGAAGATGATCGGGCCGATGATCATCTTGATCAGCTTGATGAAACCGTCACCCAACGGCTTGAGGTCGATGCCGATCTGCGGCCAGAAATGGCCGATCACAATGCCCAGCGCGATGGCGATGAGCACCTGCACGTAGAGGGTTCCCAGCAGTTTCTTGATGGTCATTTTTATTATCTCGAGACGGTTTTTGGGCATGACGATCCCGCGCAGGCCAGTGACGGCCTGCGGCGGAAAGTGGATTCAGATCAGTACGGCGCGACTGTCAGCGCAGGAAAGCCAGGACTTCGGCGAGCAGCAGCTCGGGGGCTTCTTCGGCGATGTAATGGCCGGCGGGCAGCGCTTTGCCGCGCACGTCGGTGGCCACGTGTTGCCATTCCTTGAGCGGTTCGAAGCAGCGGCCGACCGTGCCTTCGGCACCCCACAGCACCAGCAGCGGTAAGTTCAGATGATGGCCGGCGTCGATGTCGGCGCGGTCGTGATCCAGATCGATGCTGGCGCTGGCCCGGTAGTCCTCGCAGATCCCGCGTGCGGTGCCCGGCTGTTTCAGGCAGCGCAGGTATTCGCCAAAGGCCTCGGCAGTGAACGGCTTGAGCCCGGCACTGCGACTGCCCATCACGCTGCGCAGATAGGATTCGGGATCGGCCTCGATCAGGGTTTCCGGCAACGGAGCGGGGCGGATCAGGAAGAACCAGTGCCAATAGGCGCGGGCAAAGGCTTCATTGGTTTGCGTGTACATCGACAGCGTCGGCGCGATGTCGAGCAACACCATGCGTTGCACGGCCTGCGGATGATCCAGCGCCAGGCGATGGGCAACCCGGGCGCCACGGTCATGTGCGAGCACCGAGAACTGTTCGAAGCCCAGGGACTTCATCAGCTCGATGCTGTCCTTGGCCATTTCCCGTTTGGAATAGTTGGTGTGGTGGTCGTTGGCCAGCGGTTTACCGCTGTCGCCGTAACCACGCAGGTCGGCGGCGACTACGGTGAAGTGCGCGGCCAGTTGTTCGGCGACCTTGTGCCAGATGACGTGGGTCTGCGGGTGACCGTGCAGCAACAGCAGGCCCGGCCCGCTGCCGCCGATGCGGTAGGCAATGTCCACACCGTTGACGTGGCGCTGGTCTTTGAGGAATCCGGCGAACATGGGATGACTCCTTGTTGTAGTTGCCTGCATCCTGAAATTGTTCGGCGGCTACGGCAAGGCGCAAAGCGTGGTGCGCTTGTTCATGAAGTGTGTTGTCTCGGAGGCCGCCTTCGCGGGCAAGCCTCGCTCCTACAAAAGCACAACCGGACCTGTAGGAGCGAGGCTTGCCCGCGAAGAGGCCCTGATACTCACAGAAAAACTCAACCCTGCTGAAACATCTCCTTGGCCCGCTGCTCAATCTGCGCCTGGGTCAAATCCTCCTTGCGCGTGGCCAGAAACCACAAATGCCCATACGGATCTTTCAACGTCCCTGAACGGTCGCCGTAAAACTGATCCTTGACCTCGGACACCACCGTGGCGCCCGCCGCAATCGCTTGTTTGTAGGACTTGTCCACATCGTTCACATACAGGTGCAAGCCCACGGACGGTGACTTGTCCGGATTGCTCAACGGCCCCTGATCGCACGGCGTGCCGAGCATGATCGGGCAGTCGCCGATGCGCAGTTCGGCGTGGCCGATGCTGCCGTCGGGCATGGACAGGCGCATGACTTCGGTTGCGCCGAAGGCTTTCTTGTAGAACTCGATGGCTTCGACCGCTTTTTGAATGCCCAGATAAGGGGTGATGCTGTGATAACCCTCTGGAATGGGTTTGACGCTCATGACGATTCTCCCTGTCTATTGTTGAATTGAAGGTAGTCCTTCGCCGGTTTCCGACCGGATAACTATAGGCCAGCGCCTTTTACGCATCCGAGTGCCCGACGAGCAGCAGCGCCACTGTTCGGCCATAAACAGTGAAGCAGCAGAATGCTCGGGTTTCTCACTGAATAACCGTTGAAAACCCCCAAAACTGCCCGAAAACACTGGCCCTGGCGGTCAGGCACAGAAGCTGCAATGTCCTCCGGTAAACACTGTTGCCGAGAGACTTGTATGCCTGAATCTGCCGTTTATCCGATCAACCCGCCGGCCGCCCATCGGATCGCCGATGAAGCCGAAGCCTTGCGTGTGGCCGAGCGCGTCGCCGCGGTCTTGCTGGAGCAGGACGCCGAGCGCGACCGTACGCGCCAGGTACCTGCCGAGATCGTCGACCTGTATTCCAACAGTGGCTTGTGGGGCATCAGCGTGCCAAAGGAATTTGGTGGCGCGCAGGTGTCCTACGCGGTGCTGGCGCAGGTCATTGCGATCATCTCGGCGGCCGATCCGTCCCTGGGGCAGATCCCGCAAAACCACTATTGCCTGCTGGAAGACATCCGCCTGCAAGGCACGCCCGAGCAGCAGGCACATTTCTTCGGCCTGGCGCTGCAAGGGCATCGCTTTGCCAATGCGCTGTCGGAAACCGGCGGCAAAAACGTGCAGGACATTCAGGCGACCATTCGCCGTTATGGCGACGGGCATGTGATCAACGGTCGCAAGGGTTATTGCACCGGTTCGCTTTACGCCCACTGGCTGGCGGTGCTGGCGCTGGATGAAGAGCAGAGGGGCCAGTTGTCCTTCGTCGAACGCGGCACTCCAGGGCTGGTGATCGTCGACGACTGGGACAGTATCGGTCAGCGCACCACGTCCAGCGGCACGGTGCTGGCCGAGGACCTGCACGTCCCGGCGTTCAACGTGTTCCCGACGTATCGTTCCTATGAAAGCCCGACCCTGGCCGGCCCGTTCGCGCAATTGACCACCGCCGCCATCGACGCCGGCATCGCCCGCGCAGCGCTGCGTGACACCATCGCGTTCGTGCAGCAATTCGCCCGGCCGTGGATCGATGCGGGTGTGGAAAAAGCCAGTGAAGATCCGCTGACCATCATTCAGGTCGGTGGCCTGGAGATTCGCCTGGAAGCAGCCGAAGCCTTGCTGGAACGCGCCGGTTGGGCGCTGGATGCGGCGCGCCCGGCACCCGATGAAGACAACGTCGCCCGAGCGTCCCTCGCGGTGGCCAAAGCCAAAGTGCTGACCACCGAAATCGCCATCGAAGCCACCAACAAACTGTTCGAACTCGGTGGCACCCGTTCGACCCTGAAGAAGCACAACTTCGACCGGCACTGGCGCAATGCGCGGGTGCACACCCTGCATGACCCGGTGCGCTGGAAATACCACGTGGTCGGCAACTGGCTGCTCAACGGCGTTAAACCGCCGCGTCACGACTGGTCCTGATCATGGCCGAATGGTTCAAAAACATTTACTGGGCCGACATCGGCCAGGCCTGTCTCGACACCTTGAGCATGCTTGGCGCCGCCCTCGGTTTTACCGTGCTGCTGGGGTTGCCGCTGGGGGTGGTGCTGTTCCTCACCGGCAAGCGCCAGTTGCACGAAGCCATCGGCGTTTACCGGGTGTTGTCGGTGATCGTGAACATGCTGCGTTCGCTGCCGTTCATCATTTTGCTGATTGTGTTGATTCCGCTGACAACGCTGCTGGTCGGCACTTCGCTGGGCGTGCCGGGGACCATTCCGCCGCTGGTGGTTGGCTGCACGCCGTTCTTCGCGCGGCTGGTGGAAACCGCCTTGCGCGAAGTCGATCGCGGCGTCGTGGAGGCGACCCAGGCCATGGGCGGCACCACCTGGCAAATCATCCGCCACACCTTGTTGCCCGAGGCTCGCGGCGGGTTGCTGGCGGCGGTCACTGTCACCGCCATCGTGCTGGTGGATTACACGGCGATGGCCGGGGTGATTGGTGGCGGTGGCCTGGGCGACCTGGCGATCCGCTACGGCTACCAGCGATTCCAGACCGACGTGATGGTGGTCACCGTGGTGCTTTTGCTGATCCTGGTCCAGGCCCTGCAAATGACCGGCGACCGATTGGTGGCGCGCTACAGCCGACGATAAACATTCGACTCAACAAAAAAACTCAGGCCTCACGTCCGCCCCACGACGGCCACTCTATCTGCCTAGGAGCACAACATGAAAAAGACCCTGGCCATTCTGGCTGCCCTTGTGTCGTTGAGCGTTCACGCCAACGAAAAACTCACCGTCGGCGCCACGCCGGTGCCGCACGCGGAGATCCTCGAGTTCGTCAAACCCACCCTGGCCAAGGAAGGCGTGGACCTGGACATCAAGGTCTTCACTGACTTCATCCAGCCCAACCAGCAGCTTGCACTGAAGAACCTCGACGCCAACTATTACCAGTACCGGCCGTTTCTCGATGACTACAACAAGACCCGTCACACCGATCTGGTGCCGGTGGTCGGTGTGCACATCGAACCGTTCGGGGCTTATTCGACCAAGATCAAAAACATCGCCGAACTGAAGGATGGCGCCACCGTTTCCATCCCCAACGACCCGGTGAACACTGGCCGCGCACTGGTGCTGTTGCACGAGGCCGGGCTGATCAAACTCAAGGACCCGAGCAACACCCTGGCGACTCAGCGCGACATCGCCGAAAACCCGAAGCATTTGAAGATTCGTGAACTGGAAGGTGCGTTGCTGGCGCGTTCGGTGAGTCAGGTGGACCTGGCCTTCGTGTTTGCCAACTACGCACTGGAAGCGGGGATCGACACCAACAGCGCGTTGATCGTCGAGAAGGGCAAGAGCCTGTACATCGAATTCCTGGTGGCCCGCCCGGACAACATCAACGACCCGGGTTTGCAGAAACTGGCCAAAGCGTTGAATTCCGATGAAGTGCGGCAGTTCATCTTGACCCGCTACAAAGGGCAGATTGCTCCAGGCTTCTGATCTTCGGCCATTTTTGAGGGCGCCTTCGCGGGCAAGCCTCGCTCCTACAAAAGCACCGCCGTACCTGTAGGAGCGAGGCTTGCCCGCGAAGGCCGCGCCGCTATTTCGGATCTGTCCCAGATTCCAACAGCTGCGCCCCCGGCCCCCGATCCCCCAACACATCACCAAAATTACGCAACGGACACGCCTCCATCGACAAACACCCACAACCAATACAGCCATTGAGCGTGTCCCGCAGCAAGGTCAGCTGATTGATTCGCTCATCCAGCTCCCGGCGCCATTGCGCCGACAACACCTTCCAGTCCGCCGCCGTCGGCGCGCGGTTATCCGGCAGGTTTTTCAACGCCTCGCCAATCTCCGCCAGCGGAATCCCCAAGCGCTGCGCCACTTTGATCAACGCCACCCGCCGCAACACTTCCCGTGGATAACGTCGCTGGTTGCCCTGATTGCGCGTGCTTTTGATCAAACCCCTGGCTTCATAAAAATGCAGCGCCGTGACAGCCACACCGCTGCGGGCGGCGACCTGGCCGACGGTGAGCTCTTTATGCAGTTGTTGCGAGGTGATCATGTGGAAAATGCCCCTTGACCTCTAGTTAACTCGAGGTTTTACCCTGCAGGCCTTCGGATCGCAAGATCCGGCTTACACGTCAGTGGGGACTCTTCATGCAAGCGCCAGAGAAAAATCGCAGCTTCACCCAATTGATCGAATTCGAGATCGAACCCCATCAACAGCCCGCCCTGGTGTCGGCGCTGTCGTTACAGACCGAACGCCTGGCTCAGCGTTACAGCGGTTTTCTCAGTGCGAGCATCCAGGCCAGCGACGATGGCCGGCGGGTGCTCAATTACCTGCAATGGCAATCGCGCGAGGCGGGGGAAGCCGCGTTTCAGAGTTTTGAAAGCGGCGAGCAGGACTTCTGGCAGCTGATCCGCGCCCATCAGGCGAAAACCGTGACGTTCGGCTCGTTCCAGGTGCTGCACAGCCTGGAACGCAGCCACGACAACGCGCTGCACTGCAATTTAGTGGGCTAAATCGACAGCTGCATCAAGCGCTCGCCCTGCACGTTTTCCGTGGGGCGGCGCTTGTTCACCGCCAACTCACCGATCTTGATCAGGCGCGTGCGGGTGACGTTGCGGCTCAAGCCCAGCAGCGCGGCGGTGTGCACCTGGTTGTAATGGCTGAAACGGTAAGCCGCGCGCAGCAAGGCGTCTTCGACTTTCTCGTGCAGCGCACCGGCCTGTTCCTCGAACAGCTTTTGAAAGGCGCGGTCGAGCAGGGCTTCCGGTGAGTCGTCGAGCTGGCTGTGATAGTCGTCCTGACGCTCGATGCGCATGTTCGACAGGCGCAGGTCATCGCGCTCGATCACGCCATTACGGCAGATCAGCAAGGTGTGGTGAATGACGTTTTCCAGTTCGCGGATGTTGCCCGGCCAACTGTAACTGCGCAGTTTCAGTTCGGCTTCCTTGCTGATGGTGATGGTGCCGTAGCCGAGCCGCTGACTGTAGGCTTCGACGAAGTGACGGGTCAGCGGCAGGATGTCGCCGGGGCGATCACGCAGCGGGCTCAGTTCCAGGCTGACCACGTCGAGGCGGTAATACAGGTCCTCGCGGAAATGCCCGGCGTTGATGGCTTTTTCCAGTTGCACGTTGGTTGCCGCCAGTACGCGCACGTTGATTGGAATGCTTTTGCGCGAGCCCAGGCGCACCACTTCGCGCTCCTGCAACACCCGCAGCAACTTCACCTGAATCGCCATCGGCAGATCACCGATTTCATCGAGGAACAAGGTGCCGCCGTCGGCCTCTTCGAACCAGCCGGCCTTGGCGCTCAAGGCACCGGTGAACGCACCTTTTTCGTGGCCGAACAACTCGGCCTCGACCAGGGATTCAGAGAACGCGCCGCAGTTGACGGCCACAAACGGGCGGTTGCGACGGGCGCTGAGGTTGTGGATATGCCGCGCCACCAGCTCCTTGCCGGTGCCGGTTTCGCCGATGATCAGCACGCTGGCTTCACTCGGCGCGACCTGTTGCAAATGCGCGAGCAAGGCCTGGGATTTCGGGTCTTCGAATACTTGCGCGGTGGCGCGGATCGACGTGGCCAGGGCGGGCGAGGGCGGTAAGGTCAGCAGTTGCATGGGGCAGGCTCCATGAGAAGGCTATGAATAGAAAGTCGGAATCGGCAGGGACTGGTTCAACGCCCAGTCGCCCAGTTCATGGAGTTTGTAATCCACCGGGTCGTGCAGGGTTTGCGTGCGCAGGTTGCGCCAGTGGCGGTCCAGGCGCAGCGAGGCGTGAGTCGAGCGCGCACCGGTCACTTCGAACAGCCGGCTACAGAGTTCGAGGCCGTTGCGCGTGGCGGCGACCTTGGCCGTGGCAATCGCGGTGGCGAGGTGTCCACGTTCTTCGGCGCTGAGGTTCGGGCCTTTCGCCCAAGCCTTGTCGAGCAAGTCGGCGGCGCGTTCCACCAGCAAACGAACGCCTTCGAGTGCGACCCAGAATTCGCCGTAATGGCCGAGCACATACGGGTCCTGACGCACATCCTGAGCGCTGGATTTATGCCACGGACGGGTTTCGGTGAGGGTGTATTGCCGCGCCTCTTCAAAGGCACCTTCGGCGATGCCGAGGAACATGTGCGTAAAAGTAAGCTGCGCGATCAATGGCCGCAGGCAGGCGAACGGTGTGCTTAGCGGACCCGGGTCGAGCAGCAGTTCCGATTCTTCCACGCGCACCCGTTCGAACGAAGCGCTGCCGCTGTCGGTCTGGCGCTGGCCCATGTTGTTCCAGTCGTTGTGCAGGGTGATGCCGCTGCGGCCGCTGGGGATGGCCGCGATCAACAGCTTGCCGCCGGCGCTTTCATCCACTGCCGAGGCGATCAGCATTTCCGAATCGCTGGCGCCGGAGCAGAAACTTTTCTTGCCGGAAAACTCGCGCCAGCCACCGAGTTTTTTCACCACGGTGCGGGTGTCCAGCGGATTGAGGGCATTGCCCCAGAACCAGTTTTTGCGCGCGGTCTGTTCGAACCACGGCTGCCACTGCTCGGGCCGGGCGAACAGGCGCACGGTGGCGAGCATCAGGTGATGAAAACCGAAGACGTGGGCAATCGAACTGTCGACCTTGGCGAATTCGCGAACGATGGTCAGGGTTTCACTCCAGCTGGCGCCGAGGCCGCCGTACTGGGTGGGAATGCTCAACGCGAGCAGACCGCTTTGGCGCAGGGCGTCACGCTCGGCTTTCGGCGTACCGCCACGTTCGTCGCGCTCGACCGCGGTCAAGGCAAACTCGGCGGCCAACTGGCGGGCGGTTTGCAGGGGGGATAACAGGGCGCTTAGCGGCTTGGCAGTCACGCGGGGTTCCTCAATAAATTCGACACCGTCCCCTGTAGGAGCAAGCTTGCTCGCGATGAACGATGACGCGGTCCCACTGGAGAACCGCGGTGACTGCATCGCGAGCAAGCTTGCTCCTACAAGGGCAGGGTGGGTCAGGCCGTGGCTTTGGCGGGCAGCACATCATTGGCGATCATTTCGCCAAACGGCCCGGTGAGGTTGGTCACGCCACGCCCCGCCAGGCTCGCGTACGGTTCAGGCAACAGCGGGAACACCAGCTCGGCAAAGCGATACGCCTCTTCAAGGTGCGGATAACCGGAGAAGATAAAGCTCTCGATCCCCAGGTCCGCGTATTCCTTGATCCGCGCCGCCACTTGCTGCGGATCACCCACCAGCGCCGTGCCGGCACCGCCGCGCACCAGGCCGACACCGGCCCACAGGTTGGGGGCGATTTCCAGGTTGTCGCGACGTCCGTCATGCAACGCCGCCATGCGCCGCTGGCCTTCGGAGTCAAAACGCGAGAACGACTTTTGCGCGGCAGCGATGGTCTCGTCGCTGATGTGTTCGATCAGTTTGTCGGCGGCTTTCCACGCCTCTTCGGCCGTCTCGCGAACGATCACGTGCAAGCGAATCCCGAACTTCACCGTGCGCCCGTTGCGTGCTGCGCGCTCACGCACATCAGCGAGTTTTTCCGCGACGGCGGCCGGTGGTTCGCCCCAGGTCAGGTAGACATCGACCTGCTCGGCGGCGAGTTCATGGGCGGCTTCGGACGAACCACCGAAGTACAGCGGCGGATAGGGTTTCTGCACCGGCGGATAAAGGGCCTTGGCGTTTTGCACTTGCAGGTGTTTGCCTTCGAAGTCCACCGCTTCGCCTTGCAGCACGCGACGCCAGATCTGCAAGAATTCGTCGGTGACTTCATAACGCTCGCTGTGGTCGAGGAAGATCCCGTCGCCACGGTTTTCGTCCGGGTCGCCACCGGTGACCACGTTGATCAGCAAGCGGCCGTTGGACAGACGATCCAGTGTCGCGGCCATACGCGCCGAGACCGTCGGCGAAATAATCCCCGGACGAATCGCCACCAGATAGCGCAGGCGCTCGGTCAACGGCACCAGCGCCGAAGCGATGACCCACGAATCCTCGCAGGAACGCCCGGTGGGAATCAGCACGCCGTGATAACCGAGGCTGTCGGCGGCCTGCGCCACTTGTTTCAGATAGTTGAGCGTCACCGGGCGAGCGCCCTGGGTGGTGCCCAGGTAATGGCCATCGCCGTGGGTCGGCAGAAACCAGAAAACATCCATGAAAAGATCCTTAAGCGATTTTCAGCAGATTTTTGGGGTGCACGCCGAACAACGGCGCGGCGCGTTCTGCAGCAAGGCGAATGCGGGCCTTCAAGGGCTCACTGGTTATTTGGTAATTGGCGAAATCGGCTTCGGTGGCGTAGACGCCGATCGGCAGGGTCAGCGCCTGGAAGAAACTGAACAGCGGGCGCAACTGGTGATCGAGCACCAGCGCATGCCGTTCGCTGCCACCGGTGGCGGCGAGCAGCACCGGCGTATTGATCAGCGCGTTCAAGTCGATCAGGTCGAAGAGGTGTTTAAGCAGGCCAGGATACGAACCGCGATAAACCGGCGCGGCGACGATCAGCAGGTCAGCGTTTTCGATGGCTTGCAGCTCGGCTTCGATGTCGGCGCTCAGTTCCTGGCGCGACAGGGCCGCGCCCAGTGGCCGGGCGATGTCGCCCAGTTCGATCAGCTTGCTCTCGATCGGCAATTGCCCGGCCAGTTCGGCCAACAGCGCTTGGGTCAGCACCAACGTGCGGGACGGACGCCAGGTACCGCCGGAGAGGGCAACGACTTTCAATGGACGCGACATGATCAGTTCCTTTTTAAACAGTTGCTCAGCGAGCAGTGAGTAGTGAGTAGTCACAGGGCTTGAGCAAGAGCTGTACCAATCCTTCGAGCCCACGATTTACGTGGCTTGCAGCGCATTGATGGCTGCGTGCTGTTCGATTTTAAGGACTGTTTGTTGAATGACTGTTGCCTGGCAAACAGTTGCGTGGGCAACAGTTGTGTAAGGCGATGGGGTTGTTATAAAGGCTGTTTGTTATTCCTCAAAAGATCATTGCAAGATATTTATAGATCATTTGGAAATATGCACGTCCCTTGTAGGAGCCGGCTTGCCGGCGATGAGGCCCGTGAGTCATACGGTGTTCTTACGGTCCTCATCGCCGGCAAGCCGGCTCCTACAAGGTGTGGTAATTCGGCTTCAATACCCACTATCGAGAGCGTTGATTTCTGCCCATCCAAAGGCGCGAGTAGCCTGTGTTCATTGCCCCGAACCCAGATGCCAGGACGCCAGACCATGAAACCTCTACTCGCCACTTTCCTGCTGCTCGCCGTCTCCGTTCTCGCCGGATGTGCCAGCCATGTATCCCCGGAATTGCGGCCCTACACCGCCGAGGAAACCCGTGAACTGGCACTGGAATCGCTGAATCGTCGCGGTTTGTCCTTCGATGAATACCACGCGAAAAAAGCTGAATTGCTCGGCCAACCGCAGAAATCCTTCAGCTTCGACAAACAAGGCGAAATGAACGCCGAGCGCACTGTTCAACTGCACGGTCGCCCAAGCTGAGCGACTGTACTGCTCGAAGTTTCACCCAACTGTCCATGGGTTTCCCGGCAGGCGTGCGATAGGGTCAATACCTGAATGACCCTGACGGACTGCCACCAATGACGCTCTCGCTCGATCTGCTGCTGGGCTTCGCCCTGTTCGCTCTCGTTACCTCGATCACCCCCGGCCCGAACAACACGATGTTGCTGGCATCGGGCGTGAACTTCGGCTTTAACCGCACCATCCCCCACATGCTTGGTATCACCTGCGGGTTCTTCGTCCTGGTGGTGGCGGTGGGTTTTGGTCTGGGCGCAGTGTTTCAAAGCTATCCGTTGCTCTACACCGTGCTGCGCTACGTTGGCGCGGCGTATTTGCTGTACCTGGCGTGGAAAATCGCGCATTCCGGGCCGGTATCCGACGGCGAGAACGGTGAAAGCAAACCGATCAGCTACCTCGGCGCGGCCGCATTCCAGTGGGTCAACCCCAAGGCCTGGATCATGGCCATCGGTGCCATCAGCACCTACACGCCGATGCAGGGCTATTTCACCAACGTCATCGTGATTGCGGCGGTTTTCGCCCTGATCAACCTGCCGAGCGTCGGCGTCTGGGCTGCGTGCGGCACGCTGCTGCGCAACGTGCTCAAGGACCGCCGCTGGTTGCGCGTGTTCAATTGGGGCATGGCCGCGTTGCTGGTGGTTTCGCTGTATCCGTTGATGCTGGAAAGCTTTAGCTGACGCATTGCTTCAACCGGTTGCCCGATGCCTGTTAAGCTCGACTTCAGGAGCGTTCCTACGCACTTTCAAGTGAAGTCGTACTTTCTTAACGCATCCGATCAGGTATTGCTGGCGCACGGGTTGCCAGCACCTGATCCCGGAACAAGCTCTGCGAGTCTTTTATGAATAAACGTCCGTTGTATTTCGACTACGCCGCCACCACGCCGGTGGACGAGCGGGTCATCAAGGTCATGGTCGAGTGTCTGGGGTTTGCCGGGAACTTCGGCAATCCTGCGTCCAGCTCCCATGCATTCGGCCAACAGGCCCGGCAATCGGTCGAGCAGGCGCGGCAGCAAGTCGCCCAACTGGTAGGGGCGCAAGCCGACCAGATCGTCTGGACCTCCGGCGCCACCGAATCGAATAACCTCGCCCTCAAGGGCGTGGCCCAGGCTCGCGGGGTGCCCGGCGGGCACATCATCACCAGCCAGATCGAGCACAAGGCGATTCTCGACACCGCAAGGCAATTGCAGGATGCCGGTGTTGCCGTGACGTATCTGGTGCCCGACGCGCAAGGTCTGATTACCCCGCAAGCAGTCAGCGAAGCGATGCGCGAGGACACCTTTCTGGTGTCACTGATGCTGGTCAACAACGAGTTGGGCACGGTCAATGACATCGCCGCCATCGGCGAGGTCGTGCGGGCCCGTGAGGCGTTGTTCCATGTCGATGCGGCCCAGGGCGCGGGGAAAGTGGCCATCGACCTGGCGCGATTGCCGGTGGACCTGATGTCGTTTTCGGCGCACAAGATCTACGGTCCCAAAGGCATCGGCGCGCTGTATGTCGGGCCTCGCGCGCAACAGCGTTTGCAGGCGCAGATTCACGGGGGCGGTCATGAAGGTGGCTTGCGTTCCGGAACCCTGGCGACTCACCAGATTGCCGCCATGGGCGTGGCGTTCGCCTTGGCCGCGCAACTGTTCGATGAAGAGAAAGCCACGATTGCGCGCCTGCGCGAGCGCTTGCTCGAACACCTGTCGGGCATTCCCGGCGTGCGCCTCAATGGCAGCGCGACCCAGCGCATCCCTCATACTTTGAGCCTGACCTTCAGTGAAGGCGAGTTCAACTCCGCGGCGTTGAGCGCATCGATTGCGTTTTCTGCGACCTCGGCCTGTAATTCCGCGAGCAATGCGCCGTCTCATGTGCTGCTGGCATTGGGGCATGACGCCCGCTCGGCGAGCCGCACCATTCGCTTGAGCCTGGGGCGTTTCACTACCGAGCAGGACATCGACCAGGCGGCACAACTGATTAAAGCGGCCTGCGCCAGTGCCCCGGCATTCTGGCAATAAGGCCTTAAGTGCCGACGTTGATCGGCACTCAACAATAATGATGAAGTGATTAGCAGGAGACATGATGAGTACGCAGCCTTCGATCAATGGATCGGTGCCCGAGCGCCTGGCGCACACCCGCGAGCTGATGAGCCGGGAGGGCATTCACGCCTTGCTGGTGCCGTCGGCCGATCCGCACCTGTCGGAATACCTGCCGGGCTACTGGCAAGGACGGCAATGGCTGTCGGGCTTTCATGGCTCGGTGGGCACGCTGATCGTCACGCCGGATTTTGCCGGCGTCTGGGCCGACAGCCGTTATTGGGAGCAAGCGACCAAGGAGCTTAAAGGCAGCGGCATCGAACTGGTCAAGCTGCAACCGGGTCAACCCAGCCCGCTGGACTGGCTGGCCGAGCAAACCCCTGAAGGTGGCGTCGTCGCGGTAGACGGTGCGGTGATGGCCGTGGCCTCGGCACGTACGTTGGGGAGCAAGCTCGAAGAGCGCGGCGCCCGTCTGCGCACCGACATCGATCTGTTGAGCGAAGTCTGGAGCGATCGTCCGACGTTGCCGAACGAGCCGATCTATCAGCACCTGCCACCTCAGGCGACGGTCAGTCGTGGCGAAAAACTCGCCAACCTGCGCGAGGTGTTGAAAGAGCGTGGCGCCGACTGGCATTTCATTGCCACCCTCGACGACATCGCCTGGCTGTTCAACCTGCGCGGCGGCGATGTGTCGTTCAACCCGGTGTTTGTCTCTTTCGCCTTGATCAACCAACAACAGGCGACCCTGTTCGTGGCCTTGAGCAAAGTCAGCGCCGAGTTGCGCGCGGTCCTCGAAAAGGACGGCGTGACCCTGCGTGATTACAGCGAAGTGGCCGACGCCTTGCGCGCAGTGCCGAGCGGCGCGAGCCTGCAAGTCGATCCTGCACGCGTCACCGCCGGTTTGCTGGATAACCTGAACAGCGGCGTGAAACTGGTCGAAGGCCTGAACCCGACGACATTGGCCAAATCGCAGAAAAGCCTGGCCGATGCCGAGCACATCCGTCAGGCCATGGAGCAGGATGGCGCGGCACTGTGCGAATTCTTCGCCTGGCTGGAGTCGGCGTGGGGCCGTGAACGCATCACCGAACTGACCATCGACGAACACCTGACCGCAGCGCGCACGCGCCGTCCGGATTACGTGTCGTTGAGTTTCAACACCATTGCCGCGTTCAACGCCAACGGGGCGATGCCGCATTACCACGCGACCGAAGAAGAGCACGCGGTGATCGAGGGCGACGGTCTGTTGCTGATCGACTCCGGCGGCCAATACCTGGGTGGCACCACCGACATCACGCGGATGGTGCCGGTCGGTACGCCAACCGATGAGCAGAAGCGCGATTGCACACGTGTGCTCAAAGGCGTCATTGCGCTGTCCCGTGCGCAATTCCCTCGGGGCATTTTGTCGCCGTTGCTGGACTCCATCGCCCGTGCGCCGATCTGGGCGGAAAACGTGGATTACGGCCACGGCACCGGTCACGGCGTCGGCTACTTCCTCAACGTTCACGAAGGCCCGCAAGTGATTGCCTATCAAGCCGTTGCTGCGCCGCAAACCGCGATGCAGCCGGGCATGATCACTTCCATCGAACCGGGCACCTACCGTCCGGGTCGCTGGGGCGTGCGGATCGAGAACCTGGTGTTGAACCGTGAAGCGGGCAAGAGCGAATTCGGTGAGTTCCTGAAATTCGAAACCCTGACCCTGTGCCCGATCGACACGCGCTGCCTGGAACCGTCGTTGCTGACTCAGGACGAAAAACAGTGGTTCAACGCGTATCACGCCGAAGTGCGCGAACGCTTGAGCCCGCTGGTCGACGGTGCAACCCTTGAGTGGCTGAACACTCGAACCGCTGCTATCTGATCGGCTTGAGTTCAGGCGCTGCTTCCAGCGCCTGGCTCATGTAGTCGACAAAGGCTTTGACCCTGGCGGATTGGCGACGATTCGCCGGGGACACGGCATGCATCGGCAGTGACTGCGCGGTGTAGTCCTGCAAAATCGCTGTCACTCGCCCGGCTTTCAAGTCTTCGCTGAACAGCCACACCGGCGACAACGCAATCCCCAGTCCCCCCAGCACCATCTCGCGGATTGCCTCCGAGTTGTTGCTTTGCGCATTGCCCTTGATCCGCACCTCGTGGCGTTGATTGTTTTTCTCGAAAACCCATAGATTCTGACTGTTCAACAGATTGAACTGCAGGCAGTTGTGCCCGCCCAGTTCTGCCGGCGTGTGCGGCTGGCCGTGTTTTTTGAGGTAGGCCGGCGTTGCGACAGTTACGCGGTGGGTGGTGCCGATGTGACGGGCGATCAGGCCGCTGTCATTCAGCTCACCGATTCTGAAGGTGACATCCAGTCCTTCACTGACCAGGTCCTGATTTTGATCACTCAGTTGCAGGTCGATTTCTATACCGGGATGGCGCTCAAGGAATTGCCCCAGGCGCGGGGCTATCTGCAAACGCCCGAAGCTGACCGAGGAGCCGATGCGCAGGTGACCGGCAATGCGCTCCCTGCCGGACTGGAAACTGTGCTCGGCCGCATCGACGGCCGCGAGGATTTGTCGACATTCGTTGTAGTACCGCTGGCCTTCATCCGTCAGTGAAAGCTGGCGGGTGCTGCGGGCAATCAGTTTTCCGCCCAGCCCGGTCTCCAGTGCCTTGAGCACTTTGCTGATGGTGGGCTGACTGGTCTGCATCTCTCGGGCAACCGCAGAAAAGCTGCCGCGTTCGACGACCCTTACGAAGATTGCCATTGCATTGAGTTTGTCCACGGGAGTTCTCATTGATGCCGGATAGGCATGGTCACTATAGCTATTTGGCGTCTTATCAGCATGAGTCGGTTAGCCGAAGATTTATCCCACAGCCACCTCTGACGGAAATATGCGAAATGACTGACTCACTTGATATGCGCGCTCTGATTGTCGACTCGGCCAACGCGCCGCTACGCTTGGTTTCCATTCAACGACCGGTGCCGGAAGCAGGGCAGGTATTGGTCCGGATCAAAGCCAGCGGGGTAAATCCACTGGACGGAAAAATCCGTTCGGGCCAGGCCGCCCATGCGTGTCAACCATTACCGGCGGTGTTGGGCATTGATCTGGCGGGAACCATCGAGGCGTTGGGGGAGGGGGTCAGTGGATGGCTGCCGGGCGATGAGGTTTATGCCATGGCCACCGGCATTGGCGGGGTGCAGGGTTCGTTGGCGGAGTTCGCAGCAATCGATGCCAGACTGCTGGCGCGCAAGCCAGGCAATTTGAGTATGCGTGAGGCGGCGGGGTTGCCGTTGGTGTTGATTACGGCGTGGGAAGGGTTAGTGGACCGGGCGCGGGTGCGTGCGGGGCAGAAGGTGCTGATTCATGGCGGTGCGGGTGGTGTGGGGCATGTGGCGGTGCAAATAGCCCGCGCCTTCGGTGCCCAGGTGTTTGCCACCGGTTCTGCCAGGCATCAGGCAATCATCGAAGGCTTCGGTGCGACGTTTATCGACTATCGCCAGTCTTCGGTCGAGGAATATGTAGCGCAACACACGGATGGGGAGGGCTTCGATATCGTCTACGACACGGTGGGCGGTGAGACCCTGGATGCGTCATTCAAGGCTGTACGGGTTTATCACGGTCATGTGTTGAGTTGCCTCGGTTGGGGGCAGCACAGTTTGGCGCCGCTCTCGTTTCGTGGCGCAACCTATTCCGGCGTGTTTACGTTATTGCCGTTACTCACCGGCATGGGGCGCGAGCGTCACGGGGAGATTCTTCGTGAGGCGGCTCGCTTGATCGAGGCGGGCAGGCTGAAGCCGTTAATGGATCCTCGGGCGTTCACTCTGCAAACCGCCGAGGCCGCCCATGAGCTGCAGTTTTGCGGAGCGGCTCAGGGGCGGTTGGTCATCGAGATTTAACGCAGGGCTTCAATCACGAAGTCCAGTCGATCCTGGCCGAAGAACAGCTGGTTATCGATGAACATGCTGGGGGCGCCGAACACGCCGCGTTGCACCGCTTTCTCGGTGTTGTCCTTGAGCGCTGCCTTGACGTCTTCATCGGCGGTCAGGGCCAGCACTTCGTTGGGGTCAAAGCCGTTCTGCGTCAACACTGAAGCGACGGTTGCCGGGTCATCGAGGCTGCGTCCCTCGACCCAAAGCGCTTTAAACAGGCAATCGATGAATGCCTGAAAGCGTTCGGGATGACGTAACTGCATGCCAGTGACGGCGCGCATCAGCATCAATGTATTAATGGGAAAGTGCGGATTGAACTTCAGTGGCACGCCATAACGTTTGGCGTAGCGGTCCAGGTCCTGAAACATATAGAGGCCCTTGGCCGGAATGGTCGCGGGGGAAGCGTTGCCGGTGGCTTTGAAAACGCCGCCCAGCAGCATCGGGATGTAGACCAGTCGGCTGTCTGTCTGCTCGCAGATTTTCGGCAGTTGGGTATAGGCCAGGTAGGTGGCAGGGCTGCCGAGGTCGAAGTAGAACTCAACGGTTTTGCTCATGTTCAATGCGCTCTGATTATTGTTATTGGGGAGGGCTTACCAGCGTTCGCTCCAGGGGCGCAGGTCCAGCTCGAAGGTCCAGGCGTCGCGGGGCTGGCTGTGCAGGTACCAGTAGTTCTCGGCAATGTGCTCGGGATTGAGGATGCCATCCTGATCCTTGGTGGCGTACTTCTCGGGAAAGGTGTCGCGGATAAAGTCGGTATCGATAGCGCCGTCGACAACGACATGGGCAACGTGGATATTCATCGGCCCCAGTTCGCGGGCCATGCTTTGAGCCAGTGCGCGAATGCCGTGCTTGGCACCGGCGAATGCTGCAAATCCGGCGGCACCCCGCAGGCCGGCGGTCGCGCCGGTAAACAGAATCGTGCCCCGCTGACGCTTGGCCATGCGCTTGGCCACTTCACGGGCATTGAGAAAGCCTGAGAAACAGGCCATTTCCCATATCTTGAAATACTTGCGAGCGGTTTCTTCGAGAATGCTGCACGGCACATTGGCGCCGATGTTGAACACAAACGCTTCGATAGGGCCGATCTGGCTTTCAATCTGCTCGACCAGCGCAATCACGTCCTCTTCCTTGCGCGCATCACAGGCAAAACCATGGGCTTCACCGCCCTCGGCTTTGATGGCGTCCACCAATGGCTGGAGTTTGTCCGCACTGCGCCGGGTGACACAGGCGACAAATCCTTCTTGAGCAAAACGTTTGGCAATAGCTCCACCAGTAGCATCACCGGCGCCGACAACCAGTACGACCTTCTTATTATTCATGAGGTGCTCTCTTTGCTAAACGATCGTTAACTAAACGAACGTTATGCTACGATTCGGCAGGCGTCAAGATGATCAATACTGAGGGCAAGGCAATGCGTTACTCGGCCAATCACAAACTGGAAACCAAACAGAAGCTGCTGGAAAGCAGTGCGTTGTCGGCGAAGAAGTCGGGTTTCGCAACAGTCGGTGTCGACGCCTTGATGAAGGCGATCGGCTTGAGTGGTGGGGCTTTCTACAGCCACTTTTCGTCGAAGGATGAGCTGTTTGCTTCAATTGTCGAGCGTGAGCTGGTTCAAAGTCTGGAACGATTGGGGGCGGATCAGGACCGTGACAGGCTCGAGCGCTGCCTGAAGCATTATTTAAGCATGTCCCATGTCGAACACCCGGAGTCGGGTTGCGCCTTGCCGGCATTGGGCGCCGAAATAGCCCGTTCAGACGTGCTGGTCCGGCAGCAGGCGGAGAACTGGATTTGTCGGCTACAAGAGAGTTGGGCGCGGATTCTGGAGAGCGACAGCCTGGCATGGGCGATTCTGTCGCAATGCATCGGTGCGTTGGTTGTGGCGCGAATGCTCGCCACCCCTGACATCCAGCGCACGGTACTGAAGTCCAGTTACGATGAAATCAGCCGTCAGATCGCCGGTCCACGGACCTGAAGAGGCGGCCTATTTGCAGATGACGATCATGCTGCGGCTGGTATAGCCGGCCGGGTTGAGACCAAACGGATAATCGCCAGGTTCTTCCACGCCATCCCCTGATTTCGCGATGACCTTGTATCCCTTGGGTGCACAGGAGTTGGCTGCGCTGGTGTAGCACTTGTCCCAGGATGACGACAGCCCGGAACAGTTGATATGCAATCCTTTCTTGCCACGTTTGGTATGAGTTTCCGAAGTCGCCGCGCAGCCCGCAATTGCAAGTATGGCGATCAGTATCAAAATTCGTTTCATTGCTGTCCTTATAGCGTCCCCGGATCTTTGCGCCCGGGTCTGGCCGTGTTCGCTTTAGCTTGAAGCGTTCTTATATCCCTATCGTGAAAAATCCATGTCTGACACTGGGTTGCGGGCCTAAACATGGCCTAATTGCGCGGTAAATACCAGACCTTCGTCAAATCCTGTATTAATCCGCGGCAACCGCAGGTTTGGCGGCACCGCCCATGGTCATGGTCGCACCGACGGAAGCCAGAATGATGCACATGATAGCCATCCACTGTGACAGTGAGAGGTATTCATGGAGGAACAACAGACCTGACAGGGCACCGAACGCAGGTTCAATACTCATCAGCGTGCCGAAGGTCCGGGCTGGCATTCGGGTTAGGGCGACCATTTCTAGCGTATAGGGCAGGGCAGTGGACAGCAGGGCGACGCCGATCGCTATGGGAATCAGCGATGGCGTCAGCAGCGCGGCACCGGCATGCACAATACCGATAGGCGCTACGAACAGTGCGGCAATCATGACGCCCAGTGCAGCAGTCTGTACGCCATTGTCTGCGCCGGCCTTCTGGCCGAATAGAATGTACAACGCCCAGCAGACTCCGGCCCCCAAGGCATAACCCGCACCGATCAGATCAATATCGGCAGTCGTGGCTCCCGTGGGTATCAACAACAGCAATCCGATGGCGGCCAGTGCGATCCATAAAAAATCGATCGCGCGACGTGAGGCATAAATAGCGACCGCCAGCGGCCCGGTGAACTCTAGCGCTACTGCGATTCCCAATGGGACTGTGCGTAGGGACATATAGAAGAGGAAGTTCATGCCGCCGAGTGCCATCCCGTAGACAATGACCGTGCGCAAGGATTTCGCGGTGAGCTTCGCACGCCATGGGCGCAGCAATATCAGCATGATTACGCTGGCGAAAATCAACCGCAGGGTCGTTGTCCCCTGCGCACCGATAACCGGGAACATGCTTTTGGCCAGGGAGGCTCCGGACTGGATCGACGCCATGGCTATCAATAGCAGGCCAACCGAGAACAGGGTCGAGGCAAGGCTGCGGGGGTGATCATTCATTGCGTGGCATCGTCCAAGGCAGGAAACGAACGTATTGTTCTAGTGTTGGGCAATATACTGCGCATTCAAGGTGTTCGCGTCTATATATAAGCAGTGATTTTGAGCATCCTGATAGAAAGGCTAAATTAGGGGTTGACGGCAGATTCTGGAAGTCTATAATTCGCCCCACTTCCGGCGCAGTCGAAACGGAAAACTCCTTGGTAAACAAAGAGTTACGCGGTTTTCGACAGCGAGTTG
>NZ_AKJI01000094.1:0-22738 GCF_000282415.1 Pseudomonas sp. GM60 | reverse complement strand
GCGTCCTGAAGATCGCCATCGCCAGCAAGCTGGCTCCTACAGAAGCATCCGCGTGGTCAGAGCGATGCGAGGAACTTGTCGACCACCTGGGCGCCGCTTTTCTCACTGCTGCTGCCGTTTTCTTTCTCGGCCTGCGCCAGTTTTATCTTGTCTTGCAGACGCTCGGCAATCTCTTTACCGACCGCCAGTTGTTTCTCCGGCGGCATGGCTTTCAGGTCTTCTTCGGTAATCCCCATCTCCTTCAGAATACTGTCGCGCAACCGCTGTTCCGGGGTTTTGCTCATGTAGTCCTTGAAGTCGGCCATGGCGGTGCTTTCACCGGCCTTTGGCACTGTCGAGGTATCGGTGGCTTGCAGCGCGACACGGGTCTTGGCGAACGCTTCATCGACGTTGTCGCTGATTTTATTGGCGGCGTTGACCTGTTCCGTGGCGAGCTTGGACGCAGACGCCAGAACCTTCCCATCGTTCTTCACGTTTTGCAGCTGGATATTGTTTTGCACGCTCTGCATCAACACGGCTTGCAGGCCACCTTGAAGACCCGCGGCGGCGTCCGCAGTGGGTTCGTCGCCCGGCTTTTTGGGAAGCGGCGTCACTAGGTTTTGCTTTGCACTGACCAACATGATGAGTAGACCTTGTAGGTGTTTGCGGTGCAGCGACTTGAGCAATTAGCGTGCCTAGGCAATAAAACCCAGTATTTTCAATTGGTTATGTTTTTGCTTGAGCAAAAAACGAAAGCGTTGCGGTCAACCTTTGCCGCCCGACGGCAGAGGTCGACCGATCAAGGCAGGCCGTTGCAGCCGTGTTTGAGGAACCCGGGGCGTTGCGCCAGGCGTTGGAAATATTCGTCGATGGCCGGGAAGTCCGGTCGATCCATCGGCGTCATCAGCCAGCGATTGACTGACAGCCCGATGACGATATCGGCCAGCGTGAACCGTGGTCCGGCAACATAGGCTTTGGTGGTCGCGAGCTGATGTTCGAGGATGCCCATCTTCTGATTCCAGCCGCGCAAGCCCGTCGCAATCCGGTGCGCGTCCTGGAAATCCGGGTCTTTGCGTACCAGTGCCGTGAACGCGTAGCTCCAGGACGAATTGAGATCGGTGGCTTGCCAATCCATCCACTGCTCCACCCGGGCGCGCGCCGCCGGCTCGTGCGGCAGCAATTCAGCGTGTGGGTGTTTGCCGGCCAGGTAACGGCAGATGGTATTGGACTCCCACAGCACGCCGGCCTCATCGATGATCACCGGCACCTGTGCGTTGGGGTTGAGCCGGACAAATTCGGGACTGTGGGTCGACGCATACCCGCTGCCCCAGTCCTCGCGTTCGTAGGAAAGGCCCAGCTCGTCGCAGGTCCACAGGACTTTTCTGACGTTGATGGACGAGGCTTTGCCGAGAATCTTCAGTGCATGTTCCATGGAGCTGCTCCTTTAGCGATTCGATGCTTCCGGACGATCAGAATACCTCTGTAGGAGCCAGCTTGCTGGCGATCGCATCACCTCGGTCCGTCAGGTACAACGCGGTGAGGCGATCGCCGGCAAGCCGGCTCCTACAGGGTTATGTGCTTTCGCGCA
Source organism: Pseudomonas sp. GM60 (assembly GCF_000282415.1). Classification (NCBI taxonomy): domain Bacteria; kingdom Pseudomonadati; phylum Pseudomonadota; class Gammaproteobacteria; order Pseudomonadales; family Pseudomonadaceae; genus Pseudomonas; species Pseudomonas sp. GM60. The sequence goes on along the minus strand of NZ_AKJI01000094.1, from coordinate 21,171 downwards.
CCTTCAATTCGAACCCCATGTCCTGCACCGGTTTCGCCACCGTGTTGCCCGCCATCAGCGTCAGCATCTGCTCTGCCGCGCGCCGGCCAATTGCCTCGCGCGGGGTGTTGATGCTGCTCAGGCGCGGGACCATGTGCGCCGAGGCCGGCAGGTCGTTGAAACCGAGGACCGCCACTTGTTCGGGGATTTTGATTCCGCAGCGCATCGCTTCCAACAGCGCGCCCTGGGCCAGGTCGTCGTTGCCGAAGAAGATCGCGTCGACATCGGGATGACTGGCGATCAGTTGCAGGAACAGCTCACCACCCAGACCGACGGAGGAGGCGCGGGGCGTCAGCACTTCCAGGTCCGGGTCATAGCGACCGGCCTTTTGCAGGGCTTTGCGAAACCCTTCGCCGCGCAGCAACGTGCGTTGATCCAGTTGCGCACCGATGTACGCCAGGCGCTTGCGACCGCGGGACAGCAAATGCTCCGCCGCCGTTTCGCCGGCCGCCAGTTGCGAGAAACCCACGCAATTGAGGCCCGCAGCGCTGTCGAGTTCCATCATGTACACGCAGGGAATATTGCTCGCCTCGATCATCCGCCGCGAACTTTCGGTGCGATCAAACCCGGTCAGCAGCAAACCGCGCGGCTGATAGGCCATGTAATTGCGCAGCAGGTTTTCTTCTTCATCACGCGAGTAATGGAAGTTGCCGATCAGAACTTCGAAGCCCTTCGGTCGTAAAACCTGATGAATGGCTTCCAGGGTGTCGATGAACAGCAAGTTGGACAGCGACGGCACCAAAACCACCACGGAATGGCTCTGGGCCGAGGCTAACGCTCGGGCGGCGGGGTTGACCACATAGTTGAGTTCAAGCGCGGCTTTCTGGACTTTTTCCACCAGTTCGGTGGCCACCGTGCTCACGCCGCGCAAGGCGCGGGAGGCGGTAATCGGGCTGACGCCGGCCAGTCGGGCTACTTCATTGAGGGTAGGACGGCCAGTGGTTCGCGTATTTTTATCGTTTTTAGGAGAGGTCATCGGGCGGCTTGCCAAACAAAATTCAAGGCACTAAGGTAGCGCTGTCCCGATGCAGCTGCAAATGCGTAAGCGAGTTTTGCCTGAACCTCGCTTTTCGGCGTCCGGAACGAACATGCTGCAACCCACAAAAATGACAAGAAGGCGTCGGCAACTTCTACTTTTCGTCTAGTGTCATAACTGGCAAAGGTAGCGCTGTCTGCGCGCTGAGGTGTTACATGAATCATCCCATCACCGCCCTGGTCATCATGGGCGTTGCCGGTTGCGGCAAGACCTGCGTCAGCGAAGCCTTGTGCCAGCTCAGCGGCGCGACTGCCATTGAAGGCGATACTTTCCACCCTGCCGCCAATATCGAAAAGATGAGCGCGGGTATCCCCCTGAACGACGACGACCGTGCCGGCTGGCTCGACAGCCTGTGCGATGAACTGCGCCGCGTCGACGCCACGGGCCAGCGCCCGGTGTTGACCTGCTCGGCCCTCAAACACAGTTACCGCGAAGTTTTGCGCAGCGCCTTGCCGGGCCTGGGCTTTGTGTTCCTTGAGCTCACGCCTGAAGTGGCGGCCGATCGTGTCTCCCATCGGCCGGGCCATTTCATGCCGTCGACCCTGATCGACAGCCAGTTCGCCACCCTTGAATCCCCGGTTGGCGAACCGCTGACGTTGGCCCTCGATGCTTCGAACCACAGCGTCGACCAGTTGGCGAAGCAAGCCCACGTCTGGTGGCTGGAACACGGCCTGAAACGCGCCGGTTAAATTTTGCTTGAAGAGATAGCGCTGTCCTTATGGCTTTCGAATTACCCGTTTTAATAACAACAACAACCAGGAGACACCCCTAATGTTTGGCATGTCCCACGAGACGTTCCTGCTGCTCGATGCAGTGGTCACGGTGATCGGGCTTATCGTCCTGATCACCAAGTTCAAATTTCACCCGTTCATTGCCCTGATCATTGCCGCAGCCTTTCTCGGGCTGACTTCCGGCATGCCGATCGGCACCATCATCAAGGCGTTCCAGGACGGCTTCGGTGGAGTGCTCGGTTTCGTCGGCATCATCCTCGCGCTGGGCACGATGCTCGGCAAAATGATGGCCGAGTCGGGCGGGGCGGATCAGATTGCCCAGACGCTGATTCGTGCGTTCGGCAAGGACAAAGTGCAGTGGGCAATGATGTTCGCCGCGTTCCTGGTCGGCATTCCGCTGTTCTTCGAAATCGGTTTTGTGCTGCTGATCCCGCTGGTGTTCATCGTCGCCCGGCGTACCGGCGTGTCGATCATCAAGATCGGTATCCCGCTGCTGGCCGGTCTGTCTGCCGTGCACGGGCTCGTTCCGCCGCACCCGGGTCCATTGCTGGCCATCGGCGTGTTCGGTGCCGACATCGGCAAGACCATTCTGTACGGCCTGATCGTCGCATTGCCGACCGCCATCATCGCCGGCCCGATCTACGGCACCTTCATTGCCAAGTACATTCCCGGCCATCCCAACCAGGAACTGGTGGATCAACTGGCGCGTGAGAACGATTCTGCCGATCTCCCGAGCTTCTCCATCACCTTGATCACCGTGCTGTCGCCGGTGTTCCTGATGCTGCTCAAGACCTTCGCCGACGTGGTGCTGCCAGACGGCAACTTCTTCCGCACCTTCATGGACCTGATCGGTCACCCGATCTCGGCTCTGCTGCTGGCGTTGCTGCTGTCGCTGTACACCTTCGGTTACAAGCAGGGCATTGGCTCCAACCAGATGCTCAAATGGCTGGATGCGAGCCTCGCGCCAACCGCCGCGATCATCCTGATCATCGGTGCCGGTGGTGGCTTCAAGCAGATGCTGGTGACCAGCGGCGTGGGTAATGTCATCGGCAACATGGCGGTGGCCGCACAAATCTCGCCGATCCTGCTGGCCTGGCTGGTGGCGGCGGTGATCCGTATCGCGACCGGTTCAGCGACCGTGGCGACCATTACTGGCGCAGGCATCGTGGTGCCGGTGGTGGGGATGATTCCGGGTGTGAACCGTGAGCTGCTGGTGCTGGCGACCGGCGCCGGTTCGTTGATCCTGTCTCACGTCAACGACGCGGGTTTCTGGCTGGTGAAGCAGTACTTCAACATGACCGTAGCGGAAACCTTCAGGACCTGGACGGCGATGGAAACCATCCTGTCGGTGGTTGGCCTGGGCTTTATCCTGCTGTTGTCGTTGTTCGTCTAAGCAACACCGCAACGCTTGTGTAGGAGCCGGCTTGCTGGCGATAGCATCGACTCGGTTAGACGTTAAACCGAGTCGCCTGCATCGCCAGCAAGCCGGCTCCTACAGAGTTGGGTGTCAGGCGTTGGTTTTTGCGACCAAACCATCCACCCTGAACATCCCGCGAATCCCGCGTACGGCCTGACGAATCCGGTCCTGGTTTTCGATCAGCGCGAAGCGCACATGATCATCCCCATATTCCCCGAACCCGACACCCGGCGAGACGCAGACCTTGGCCTCGGCGAGCAGTTTCTTGGCGAATTCCAACGAGCCAAGGTGCGCATACGCTTCGGGAATCTTCGCCCAGACGTACATCGACGCTTTCGGGTTTTCCACCATCCAGCCCAGTTCATGCAGGCCTTTGACCAGCACGTTGCGCCGCTGACGATACTGCTCGGCGATGTCTTTCACGCACTGCTGATCACCTTCCAGTGCGGCAATTGCCGCGACTTGCAGCGGTGTGAAGGTGCCGTAGTCGTGGTAGCTCTTGATCCGCGCCAGGGCGTTGACCAGTTCCGGGTTGCCGACCATGAAACCGATGCGCCAACCCGCCATGTTGTAGCTCTTGGACAGGGTGAAAAACTCCACCGCGATGTCCTTGGCGCCCGGCACTTGCATGATCGACGGGGCTTTCCAGCCGTCGTAGACGATGTCGGCGTAGGCCAGGTCATGCACCACCAGTACGTCGTACTGTTTGGCGAGGGCGATGACGCGTTCGAAGAAATCCAGCTCAACGCACTGCGCGGTGGGGTTGGACGGGAAGCCGAGGATCATCATCTTCGGTTTCGGAATAGAGCCGCGAATCGCCCGTTCCAGTTCGGCGAAGAAGTCCACGCCCGGAATCAGCGGCACCGAACGCACCTGGGCGCCGGCAATCACGGCACCGTAGATGTGAATCGGGTAGCTCGGGTTCGGCACCAGCACGGTGTCGCCCTGGTCCAGAGTGGCGAGCATCAAGTGCGCCAGGCCTTCCTTGGAACCGATGGTCACGATGGCTTCGCTTTCCGGGTCGATGTCGACCTCGTAGCGTTCCTTGTACCAGTTGGAAATCGCCCGGCGCAGACGCGGAATGCCCTTGGACGTGGAATAACCGTGGGTGTCTTCGCGCTGGGCGACGGTGACGAGTTTTTCGACAATGTGCGGCGGCGTCGGGCCGTCGGGATTGCCCATGCTCAAGTCGATGATGTCTTCGCCACGACGACGGGCGGCCATCTTCAGCTCGGCGGTGATGTTGAATACGTAAGGGGGGAGTCGATCTATGCGCGCAAAGCGGCGCGGCGAACCTTGTTCGGCCATTGTTGCCTCGGATAACGTAAGCGCCCGGAACCGTCCGAGCGACGCTGGTCACTGCGGTGACCTGTGGCGGAATGTAAGGGCAGCTGTGGCAGACTGTCCAGCCTCCACGTAAATAATTTTTTTCCGAAGGAAATCGGTCGATGGAATTTAGCAGCGGCTTTTTGCTGAGCCTTTCTCTGTGCCTGGACATCGGCGTGGCCAACATCGCGATGATCACACTGGCCATGCAGCGCGGCTATTTTCAAGGCTTTGCGCTGGGGTTGGGCACCTGCGTCGGCGACCTGATTTACGCCGTGCTGGCCTTGGCCGGCATGACCGTTTTGCTGCAATACGAAACCGTGCGCTGGGTGTTGTGGATTGGTGGTTCGGCGTTGCTGATCTATTTCGCGGCGAAGATGATCTATTCGGCGATCCACCATGAGGCGCTGTTGGCCGAGACCGCCGACGTGGGTCACAACTCGCACCGCAAGGAGTTCTTTCGCGGGATCTTCCTGGCCATGTCGTCACCCAGCGCCATTCTCTGGTTCGCGGCGGTGGGCGGCACCCTGATCGCGCGGTCTGGCGGTGGCGGGGCGCTCAGCTCGGCATTGTTCCTCGGCGGATTTCTCTGTGCCGGACTGTTGTGGTCGGCAGGCCTGTGCTTCGCCGCGAGCCATGGCGGCAAGTTGCTGGGCGACAAGCTGTTGCGTTATTCGTACATGGCATCGGCGGCGATCTTCTGCTATTTCGCGGTGTACGTGATCCTATCGGGGTACAACGAGTTTATTGGCGCTGGCGCCGCCGAGGCGTTGCATACGCTGTAATTGGGCGAATCGGGTTTGGCTTCTATACTCCTAGCCGAACCCACTTTTTGTACCAGGAGCCGAGTCATGGATGATAATAAAAGCGTCGAAATCCCGGAACCACGCTTCGAACATGGGCACTTCCTGCTCATTGCGGGGCTTGGTGGACGTTTTACTCAGCAAACCACCCAGGGCATTCCAGCGCTCTGGGAAAAATTCATTCCGCACATCGGAAACGTTCCGGGCCAAAAGGGCGAAGTGACCTACGGCGTGTGTTGCAATTTCGATGGCAAGGGCGGCTTCGACTACATCGCCGGCGTTGAGATCAGCAAGCTCGACGACTTGCCGGATCAGTACCGTTGGGTAGAAGTCCAGCCTCAGCTGTACGCGGTGTTCGAGCATAAAGGGCCGCTGGATGCATTGCCGCAGCTGTTTCAGCACATCTTCGGCACCTGGCAACCGCAGTCCGGGCATGAAGTGCTGGATGCTCCGGAATATGAGCGCTACAGCGAAGACTTCAACCCGAAGCTCAACACCGGGAAACTGGAAATCTGGGTGCCGATCAAAGCGTGAGGTGTACGTCGGGAGGCGGATCAACGATGCGCCTCTCGATGTCATGCCCATGCTGATTTATGATCCCCTGCCTTTCCCCGCTGATTCCGAGCCGCCATGAACACCGTCATCCGCCACGTCACCCCCGCTGACCTGGACCGCTGCTACGCCATCGAAACCGTTGCCTACGAAGGTGACGAAGCTGCCACCCGAGAAAAAATCGCCACGCGCATCGCCACCTGGCCTGAAGGTTTCATCGTCGCCGAGGTGGATGGCGTTGTAGCCGGTTTCATCAACTCCGGTGCGGCGTTTCAGGTGGAAATGTCGGACGAAGCGTTCAAGGAACTGATCGGCCACGACCCGGCCGGCCCGCACGTGGTGATCATGTCGGTGGTGGTGCATCCGGATTATCAGGGGCAGGGTTTGGCGAAACGTCTGATGGGCGAGTTTATCGAGCGCATGCGTGCGCTGGGCAAGGTCAGCATCAACCTGATGTGCAAGGAGAGGCACATTCCGCTGTACGCCGGGTTCGGGTTTGCCTACATCAAACCTTCCGCGTCGGATCATGGCGGAATGGCGTGGCATGAGATGGTGTTGGCGTTGTAACCCCATCTACCAAACGCAGAAGATCCCTTGTAGGAGCCGGCTTGCCGGCGATAGCGGTGTGTCAGGTGCCATCAGTATTGATTGATGCGCCGCCATCGCCGGCAAGCCGGCTCCTACAAAGGTCAGGTTTCGTGTCAGTAGAGACTGTCTCGCACCCTCACCGGCGCTTCCCGGTCATATGTCTCTGAATCAAACTGCCCATCATTCAAGCGCTTGTGAAACTCCCCGGCCGTCGGCAGCGCCGAGCGATCCAGGTGCTTCTGCGGGTTCCACAAATCCGAACGCACAATCGCTTTCGAGCAGTGAAAAAACGCCGCCTCCACCGTCACCAGCATCACCGTGCGCGCCGATTTGCCGTTGACCGCGAAGCTTTCCAGCAAGGCCGGCTCATTGCTGATCTGCGCTGCGCCGTTGACCCGCAAGGTTTCGCCGATCCCCGGGATGATGAACAACAGCGACACCCGCGGATCGAACACCACATTGCGTAGCGTGTCGATGCGGTTGTTGCCTGGGCGATCCGGGATCGCCAGGGTGCGCTCATCGATGATTCGCACGAAACCCGGTGTGTCTCCGCGCGGCGAGCCGTCCAGGCCGTCGGGGCCGACCGAGCTGATGATCACCAGCGGCGAGGCGCGGACCATCGCTTGATAATCCTCGTTCAGAAAGGCGATTTGCTTGCGCACCGCGCGTTCGTGGGGTTGGCCGTAAATTGCTTCCAGTGCTTCGATGCTGTCGAGCATAACCACCTCAGAAAACCAGTCCCATCCGCCGTTCGTAACCGATCCGGCCCTTGTAGGCCTCGCCGCTGTCGACCCAGCCGAATTTTGCATACAGCGCGATGGCCGCTTCGTTGTCCGCATCCACCGACAACTCCAGCCCCCGTATTTCCGGAAACGCCTGACGCGCGACCTCCGGCAAGGCTTGCAGGCAGGCCTTGCCATAACCTTTGCCCTGGTGACGCTGATCGACTTGCAACGCATGCAGGGTGGCGCTGTGTTCGTCGGCCCAGGCCGGCAGCACTGGCGGGCGTTTGAGCAGCAGGAAAGCTACCGGGACATCCTCGACCAGCAGGGCGAATCCTTTGACGCCGGGGCCGGGTTTGGACAGCAGGGTGTGCAATGCACCGTGGATGTCGCCGGAGAACTTGATCTGTTCCTGATGAACTTCGATGGCCTCCACCTCCTGGCGCTGCTTCGCGTTCAGGCTTTCGTAAGGCACGAGTCGGGTTGTCACTGGAGTGTCCTTTTTCCAACAGAAATGAGCCTCGGATTCTAGCGAGTTTGCGCCCATGGATTATTTTTAATTTGACTGTCGATTTGGCGTTTTGCCACGCGACTAAGGGTGTCTTCACAACAAAAAACACGGAGAACCACCATGAACGCTACCCACGAAATCCAGGCCCTGATCGACACCTATCGTCAGGCGGTCATCACCAAGGATCTCGAGAAAATCATGGCGTTGTATGCCGAGGACATCGTCTCCTATGACGCGGTCAAGGCCCTGCAATTTCGCGGCAAGGCGGCCTACCGCGCGCATTGGCTGGAATGCATGGAAATGTGCCAGGGCCCGCACACCTTTGATTTTGACCAGATGAACATCGTGGCCGACGAGCACATCGCCTTCGCCCATTGGCTGGCCCATTGCGGCGGCACTAACGAGAAGGGCGAAACCCAGGCCTGCTGGATGCGCGTGACCGGCTGCTATCGGCGCGAGGCCGGGCAATGGCGCATCGTCCACGAACACTGGTCGGCACCATTCGACATGACGAGCGGCACCGCGTTGTTCGGTCTGCAGCCCTGATCGTCGGGAAGTGCCCCCCACGCGCCAAACTGCAGCCATAGTTGATCAGTTCGATCCGGAGAGCCCCATGAAGTATTTATGCCTGGTCTACAGCAACGAACAGGAGTTGCACTCGCTGCCCGAAAGTCCCAATGACGCCGAGTGCATGGCCTACGCCGAATCGATCCAGGGCAGCGGCCGCATGCTCGCCGCCGAAGCGCTGGAGTCGGTGCAGACCGCGACCACCGTGCGCATGCGCAACGGCAAAGTGTCGATCACCGACGGCCCGTTCGCCGAAACCAAGGAGCAGTTGGCCGGCTTCTACCTGATCGACGCCAAAGACCTCAATGAAGCCCTCCAGGTTGCCGGCAACATTCCGGCGGCCCGGGTCGGCTGTGTCGAGGTGCGACCGGTTCGTCAATTGAATCCCTGATAAGGAGGTTTGCGTGGTGATGTGGGTGATTGAAGGCCATCGGCACTGATGGCTGACGTGTCGGTCAAGGCTCGGGTCGAGCAGGTTTACCGTGAAGACTCGCGGCGAATCCTCGCGACCCTGATCCGTTTGCTCGGTGATTTCGATCTGGCCGAGGAGGCCCTGCACGAGGCTTTTTTCATCGCGGTCGAGCGTTGGCAGCGTGACGGTGTGCCGGACAATCCGCGTGCCTGGCTGGTGTCCACCGGGCGCTTCAAGGCCATCGACGGCTTGCGTCGGCGCGCGCGGTTTGCCGCGTCCCGGCCGATGCTGATTGCGCAACTGGAAGCGCTGGAGCAGGTCGACTGGAGTGACGAAGACGTGGAAGACGATCGCCTGCGTTTGATCTTCACCTGCTGTCACCCGGCACTCGCGGCGGATGCTCAAGTGCCGCTGACGCTGCGCGAAGTCTGCGACCTGACCACCGAAGAAATCGCCCGGGCGTTTCTCTCGGCACCGGCCACCATTGCCCAGCGCATCGTGCGTGCCAAGGCGAAAATCCGCGACGCGAAAATCCCTTATCAGGTGCCGACCCTGGCGGAATTGCCCGAACGTCTCGACAGCGTGCTGCGGGTGATTTACCTGGTGTTCAACGAAGGTTACTCGGCGTCCATCGGTGCTGAACTGACTCGCGAGGATCTGACCCGCGAGGCGATCCGGCTCGGCCGATTGGTCATGGAATTGCTGCCCGAACCCGAAGTGATGGGCCTGCTGGCGCTGATGCTGTTGCATGAGTCACGACGCCCGGCGCGAACGTCGGCGAGTGGCGAGCTGATTGTGCTGGATGAGCAGGACCGTTCGCTGTGGGATGCCGGGTTGATTGCCGAAGGGTGCGCGTTGATTGCGCGGGCGTTGACCTTGCGGCGATTCGGGCCTTACTGCCTGCAAGCGGCGATTGCGGCGGTGCATGCCGAAGCGCCGACGGCGGGGGAGACGGACTGGGCGCAGATTGCGGGTTTGTATGATGTGCTGTTGGCGGCGGTGCCTTCACCGGTTATTGAGTTGAATCGCGCGGCAGCGATCTCCAAGCGCGATGGACCGTTGGCGGGGTTGACGTTGGTTGAAGGGATTCTGAATCGCGGCGAATTGCTGGATTACCACCTGGCGCATTCGGCGCGGGCGGAGTTTTGTCGGCAGTTGGGCAGGGTAGAGGAGGCGCGGACGGCGTATGAGCGGGCGTTGGAATTGACGCAGCAGGTGCCGGAGCGGCGGTTCATCGAGGCCCGGATCAAGGCGTTAAAGTAAGTTGAATTCGCCGGCCTCATCGCCGGCAAGCCGGCTCCTACAGGTTCAGCGCCGTCCTTTGTAGGAGCCGGCTTGCCGGCGATAAGGTCCGCAGGACCTTCATTCCAGCATCTTGCCCAACAACCAGCTCCCCGCCGGCCCCGGCGGATGCAGCCGCGACCACAACGCATCGACGAACAGCGGCTTCGGCCACCCTCGCACGTTCAACTCCTGCAACGTCCCGGCATCAAACCGCCCCACCAACCATCGCGGCAACGGCGCCCAGCCGAATCCACCCTGAGCCATTTCCAGCAGCATCAAGTAACTCGGTGCCGACCACACGCGCCCCTTCGCCCGGCTTTCATACGGATTGACGATGGTCGCCAGACGCAGCTCCCGATGCTGCTGCAACAGCTCCTGATCGATTCCGGTCAGGGTCGCCAGCGGATGCTCACGGGACACGAACAAAGCGATTTCCGTGCGTTCCTGCACCGTCGAACTGACCAGGTCCGGCGGGTAACTGTCCTGTTGCTCGGCGAACGCCACATGCGCCCGACCGCTTTGCACCAGCGCCACCAGGTCATCGCACTCGGCGATCAGGCATTCGAGTTCCAGGTCCGGGTAACGCTGCTCGAATGCACTGAGCGCCGCTTCGAAACGGTCGGACTGATAGGTGTCGGAAATCGCCACGGTCAGCTTCGGTTCGACACCCTGAGAGAGTTGGCTGGCGGTCATTTCCAGGCGGCTGGTGGCCGCGAGGATTTCCTCGGCCCGTTGCAACATCACGTGCCCGGCCGGCGTCAGCGTGGGCTTGCGGCTGCTGCGGTCGAACAACACCAGATTCAGATCGATCTCCAGACTTGCCACCGCAGCACTGATGGTCGACTGACTGCGCCCCAGTTTGCGCGCCGCCGCGGAAAACGAGCCTTGGGTCGCCGCTTGCACAAACGCCTGCAACACTTCTTGAGAAGCCATGAACTATCGCTCTGATCGATGGTTATTGGTTATGAAGTATCGGTGTGAGGATGGATCATGGCAACCACAGTCACTCAGGGAGTTCTGCTCATGAACGCCAACAAATCCATCACTGAACGTATTTTCCAGGCCATCGGCTTTGAACTGCTGGCCATCGTGATCTGCACCCCGTTGCTGGCGTGGATCATGGACAAGCCGATGCTCGACATGGGCGTCGTCACCGTTGTCATTGCGGCACTGGCCCTGGCCTGGAACGTGATCTTCAACGGGATTTTTGACCGCGTGCTGACGCGATTCGAGATTGCGCACAACGCCTGGACGCGAGTCGTTCATGCGCTGCTGTTTGAAGGCGGGTTGGTGGCGGTCGGCGTGCCGCTGATTGCCTGGTGGCTCAACGTCAGCCTGTGGCAGGCGTTCTTGCTGGATATCGGGGTGCTGCTGTTTTTCCTGCCGTACACCTACGTTTACCACTGGGTGTATGACGTAGTGCGCGAACGAATGGTGATGCGTATACCTCTGTAGGAGCCGGCTTGCTGGCGATCCAGACGACTCGGTGAAACAGACACACCGCGTTGCCTGAATCGCCAGCAAGCCGGCTCCTACAGGGGGTTATGCGTTAGACGTGGAAGTAGCCTACGCAGCTGTCAAACGGCAGACGCTTGAGCTCGATCTTGTTCAGGTCCAGCACTTCACGCAGGGCCTTGGTTTCGCCCGGGAAGTTGCGGTAAGCGACTTCGTCCAGCACCACGATGGCGCCTTTTGGCATGTACGGCAGGAAGGTTTCCAGCGCGACTTTGGTCGATTCGTACAGGTCGGTGTCGAGGATCAGCATGGCCACGACCAGGTCCGGACGGGTCTTGACCCACTCCGGCACGGTCTTGACGATGTCGCCCTTGACCAGTTCGCAACGCGGGATGCGGTTGACCGGACGCAGCAAGTCGTTGGCGTCGATCATGTCCTGGATCAGCGACTGGTCGGTGTCGGAGAACATGGTCTCGTTGACGTCGGCCGGGTCTTCTTTCTTGTCGATGCTCTGGAAGCCTTCGAAGGTGTCGAAGCCAATGATCGAACGGTTGATCGCGTACGGTTCGAGAATCATCGACAAGTGCATGTAGAGCATCAGCGAGTTGCCTTTGTACACGCCGCACTCGATGATCGCGCCCGGTACTTCAGCGACCTTCTTGAACAGTTCCATACGCGACAGTGCAGCGGTCACGCCGATGCGGTTGGCGAAGACGAACGGTGCGTCGGCCACGTACTCGGCATCGACCCGTTTCAGAACGTTGGCACGGGTTTCGTTGTACTGGGCCTCGGCAGGCGTGATGCGACGCTTGGTCATGCTTCGATTCCTTGGAAATTAGAAAAGTCGTGGGCGTGGAAATAGTCTTTGAAGCCTGCACCGACATCAGGGCAGGCACTGTCGACGTTGATCGCGCCGCGCTTGTGTTTGAGATCGTCGAGGTGCATCAGGCGGAAATCCACGCTGAAGCGGGTTTGTTCGGTGTGGTTGGCGACCGTGCCGTGCAGGTGCGAGCCGGAGAAGATCAGCATCTCGCCGGTGTTGCCGGCAATGCGCACTTCGGACGCCGTGTTGATCGCCTCCAGTGGCACCGGATGCACGCGGACTTCCTCCTTGAGGTTGTCCTTGGCCTTGTGCCGCTGATTGTTGATCCAGTCGTTGAGGCTCCATTCGCTGGAGGTGTTTTTCACCGGCACGTCGAAGTAGCCGGCGTTGATCATCATGGTCTGGTCGGGGCGGATGGTGTGCACCGGCATCCAGGTGTTGATCTGGCAATCGACGCTGCCGTACCAGGTGTCGCGATGCGGTTTGTAGGCATAACTGACACCGGCGTGCAGGTAGTCATAGTTCGGCACCACGCGAATGCGCGGCACGTCGAAAATGTACTCGCGCGGGTCGACGCCAATCTCGTCGATGAACGACAGGATCAGTTCCTTGACGCGCAGGCTATTGGTGAACTGGCCCTTGAGGCGCGTCACCAGTACCACGAATTCTTCCACCGGCATCAGCGTGTGCAGCGCCTGGTGATTGGTCTCGCCGTCGAAGGCAGCGGTGATGCTTTCCTGGGCGAACGCACATAGCTCTTTGGCAGCGCGCAGCTGAGTGTTCAGGAAGATGTCGCCGGCGTAGATGGCTTCTTTGAAGTCAGCTTTCTGTTGAAGCTGATTGATGTACAGATTCACGATTCCACTCCTGAATGCATCGAGTCTCTTAAGAGTCGGCCACACGTTAGCAAACTGAAGTGCAATCCGGCGGGTGGTGGATCAATAAAAGCGCAATCCCCTGAATTTGCGACGAAAAGCATTCTCCAGACAAAAAAATCCCCCTGTAGGAGCGAGGCTTGCCCGCGAAGAACGATAACGCGGTCATTCGGCTAGACCTCGTTATCGTTCTTCGCGGGCAAGCCTCGCTCCTACAGGGGGGAGTGTTGGGACTAGAAGATCTGGGTGAACAACCAGTACAAACTGCCCGACAGCACAATCGCCGCCGGCAAGGTCAACACCCACGCCATCAGCAGATTGCGGATGGTCTTCATCTGCAAGCCGCCGCCGTTGGCGACCATGGTCCCGGCCACCCCTGAAGACAACACGTGGGTAGTCGACACCGGCAATCCGAACATGTCCGCCGCGCCGATGGTCAGCATGGCCACGGTTTCCGCCGAGGCGCCTTGCGCGTAGGTCAGGTGGGACTTGCCGATCTTTTCGCCGACCGTCACCACAATGCGTTTCCAGCCGACCATGGTGCCCAGCCCCAGTGCAATCGCCACCGCGATCTTCACCCACAGCGGAATAAACCGCGTCGAATTGTCGATCTGCTGCTTGAACAGTTGCAGCTTGCCGCTGGTGTCGGCGTCGAAGTTGCCGACCTTGTTCTTGTCCATCAGGCGAATGGTTTCGCTGGCCAGGTACATGTCGTTACGCACGTTACCCACGGCTTCGGCGGGCACTTTGGACAACGAGCCGTAACCCTTGACCTCGGCACCGATACGGCCGGTGAGCGCGGCGAGGGCCGGGATCAGTTGCGGCGCGGCCTCCTTGCTGCGCACGTAGTCGGACAACACAGCACGCGGGTCGGCCGGTGCCGGCAGCGGCGAATTTTTCACCAGCGCTTGCTGGGTGACTTCGGCGACGGCGGCGAACTGCAAAGCCTGATCGGCCGGCATGGTGCGGTTCAGCGCATAGGCCATTGGCAGCGTGCCGACCAGAATCAGCATGATCAGGCCCATGCCTTTCTGGCCATCGTTGGAACCGTGGGCAAACGACACGCCGGTGCAGGTCACGATCAGCATGCCGCGAATCCACCACGGTGGCGGCGTGTTGCCTTTTGGCGCCTTGTACAACGCACGATTCTTGACGAAGGCGCGCAAGGCCAGCAGCAACAGCGCGGCAAAACCAAAGCCGACCAGCGGCGAGAGCAGCAGCGCGTAACCGATTTTTGTGGCCTGCGCCCAGTCCACGCCGCTGGTGCCATCGCGGCCATGCATCAGGGCATTGGCCACGCCGACACCAATGATCGAACCGATCAGCGTGTGCGACGACGACGCCGGCAAGCCCAGCCACCAGGTGCCGAGGTTCCACAGAATCGCGGCGATCAGCAGGGCGAAAATCATCGCGAACCCGGCGGACGAACCGACCTGCAGAATCAGCTCTACCGGCAGCAGGGCGATGATGCCGAACGCCACCGCGCCGCTGGACAGCAACACCCCCAGGAAGTTGAAGAACCCGGACCAGGCCACCGCGAAATTCGGCGGCATCGAATTGGTGTAAATCACCGTGGCCACCGCGTTGGCGGTGTCATGGAAACCGTTGACGAACTCAAAGCCCAGCGCGATCAGCAGCGCCACGCCCAGCAACAGAAACGGCGTCCAGGTGGTGACCACCGTGCCGAGTTCGCTCATGTCGTGCATCAGGCTGTACGCGGTGAACAACAGGCCACTGGCCAGCACACCGAAGAAAATCACCAGGGTGAACAGGCCGGGTTTCTTGTCGAGCTGCGGTCTGGCGCTGCTGGCGGGCGCCTGGGCGGCGGTGTAGGAAGGAGTAGCCATGACGGACAATCCTGAGGAGGGAAGTGTGTCGGTCATGATCGTTGCTAAATATTACAGGGAGGCTGCGTTGGGTCAGTGTTTGGGGCATTGGCGACGCCGCCGATCCGAATCCAACACCGTCCCTGTAGGAGCGAGCCTGCTCGCGAAGGTCGTGAACGATAACGCGTAAAGCCTGATAACCCGCGTCGCTCTCAGGTTTTTCGCGAGCAGGCTCGCTCCTACAGGGGCGGTGGTGGGAGCTTAGTAATCCTCGCGTTTTTTGAATGCCCAACGCCCCGCAATCACCGTAAACGTCGCAACCAAGGCCACCAGGATCCAGAACCCCTCCGGGTCCTGCGATAGCGGCACGCCCCCCACATTCATGCCAAAAAAACCGGCAATGATGTTGATCGGCAACGCCAGCACCGTGACCACGGTCAAGGTGAACAGCGTGCGGTTGCTTTGCTCGTTGAGGTTGGCGGCAATTTCTTCCTGCAACAGCTTGATCCGCTCACCCAGCGCCGTGAGGTCGTTGATGATCAGCGCAAACTCCTCGGTGGATTTGCGCAGCTCCTTCACGTCTTCCTTCTGCAACCATTGCGGCGGGCGATTGAGCAGGCGCAGCAGCGAGCCTGGCTCCAGCGCCAACAGCCGTTGCAAGCGCACCAGCACCCGGCGATTGGCGCCCAGCTCTGCGCGGTTGGTCGACAGCCGCGAGGACAGCAATTCGTCTTCGATCTGATCGACGCTGAGGCTGGTCTTGCGCACGATCTGCGTCAGCACTTCGCCCTGGTCGCGCAGCAAATGCACGAGCAATTCCAGCGGCGAGCGAAAACGCTCACCGGCCTTCACCGAGGAACGCAACTTGTCCACCGAGTGCAGCGGTTGCAGGCGCGCGCTGATGATCAGCCGACTGCGCGCACACACCCACAGCGTCGACACGTCCGAGGAGACCATGCTGCTGAGGTTGAACACCACGTCGTTGACCACCGCCAGCAACGCCGAATCGACATGCTCGATGCGCGTCGAACGCGAGCCTTCATGCAAGGCTTCGAAAAATTCGTCGGGCAATTCCAGATGACTTTTCATCCAGCGCTCGCACGCGGCGTGAGCGAGGTTCAGGTGCAGCCAGAGAAATTCGTCGCTGTCGTCCGGTTGTTGCAAGGACCGCAACGCCATGGCCGAATCGATTTCCCGACCGCGTTCACCGGGACGAAAACTGAAACCGTACAGCAGACCGAACAGGTCCGGGTCGCGATGGCTTTGGTCGATGCTGTGGTTCATGAGGTCTCGCTGTGAGGAGGCGGCCTGTCGCGGGTTTCACAGGTTCACTTGAGCCGCATCATCGCAAGGCGTCTTGACAGTTTTGTGACAGCTTCGTGTGGCTGGCCAAGTGCCTTCTACCGGCTGTCGGAACCGCTCAAGAACGACCCTGACACGCCGATCTCGTAGGAGCCAGCTTGCTGGCGATAGCGTGCTGCCAGTCAATAGATTTCCCGACTGACCGGACGCTATCGCCAGCAAGCTGGCTCCTACAAAGAGCATGCGTTCGACGCTGTAGACAGGGAATGTCCGGATTATTTTCACGCCTCCCAAGGGCGTGCCTCATTCCTGTCACGAGTACCTTCCGATGTCTTTGCAAAAGTCCTTGAGAGCGCAAATTCTCGCCCTGTTGAGCGGCAGCCTGTTTGCGATGCTGTTGATCGCTCTGGCCTGTTTTCACTTTCTGTCGAATGGCGTTCAAAGCTACGCGAATCTCATTGACGGCCCGCTGCACACCTCTCAATTGATCGATGAAGCCAACCTGCAATTCAAGGTGCAGGTGCAGGAATGGAAAAACGTTCTGTTGCGTGGCAAGCAGCCGGCAGACCTGGACAAATACTGGAAGCAATTCGAAGACCGTCAGCGCGAGGTGCAGGGCATCCTCGGCGAACTGGCCGGACAGAAGGGCATCGAGCCGCAACTCAAGACCCGCATCGAACGCCTGCGTGACGAGCATCGTCAGTTGGGCGCGGCATACCAGAAGGGCCGTGATGCCTACGTGCAGGCCGGTGCCGATCCAACGGCGGGCGACACCGCGGTCAAGGGCGTGGACCGGGCGACCAGCGATCAGATGAGCGAACTGGTCAGCGAATTGCGCAAACAGGGCGTCGAGCAGTCGAAGTTGATCAGCGCCAACGCCGACCGTACCGTGTTGCTGGGCATCATTGTGATGCTCGCCTCGGGCCTGTTGATCGGGCTGTTGAGCCTGTGGCTGGTCAATCGCAATCTGGTCGAACCGATCCGCAAATTGATCGACTACGTGGCGCAACTCAGCCAGGGCAAGTTTGCCGAGCGCGTGGCCAGCACCCGTCAGGACGAGCTGGGCAAACTGGCGATCGCGGCCAATACGCTGCGCGATTTCCTCGCCGAAACCTTCAGCCGCTTGCAGGTCAGTGCCAAGGATCTGGACGGCGCCAGCAGTGAGTTGAATTCGATCGCCAGCCTCATGGCCAGTGGCACCAACGAGCAGTTCAACCGCACTGACCAAGTGGCCACGGCGATGAACGAAATGTCTGCCACCGCTCAGGAAGTCGCGCGTCACGCCGCTGATGCGGCACGTGCCGCCGACGATGCCGACCAGTCCGCCCAGCAGGGCGAAAAAGTCATGCAGGGCACCATCCACACCATCACCCGCATGCGCGGCGAAATCGCCAACACCGCGACCGTCATCCGCCAACTGGAAACCGACAGCGGCCGCATCGGCAAGGTGCTGGAAGTGATTCGCGGCATTGCCGAGCAAACCAACCTGCTGGCACTCAACGCCGCCATCGAAGCGGCGCGTGCCGGTGAAGCCGGACGCGGTTTTGCCGTGGTGGCCGATGAAGTGCGCAGCCTGGCCCAGCGCACGGCGGCGTCGATCATCGAGATCAACCAGATCATCCAGACCGTGCAAACCGGTGCGGTGGACGCAGCCCAAGCGATAGAAAGCGGCCAGTCGCGCAGCGAAGAGAGCGTTCAGCAAGTGACCGAGGCCGGCGCCATGCTGGAGCGCATCACGCATGCCGTGGAAGCGATTCGCGACATGAACCGCCAGATCGCCACCGCCGCCGAAGAGCAGACTTCGGTTGCCGAAGACATTTCGCGCAACCTCACCGAGATCACCAGCATCGCCAGTACCAACCTAGACAATGTGCAACGTACCGAAGCCGCCAGCCACAACCTGCACGGGTTGTCGGGGCAGTTGAACGAGGTGACGGCGCGCTTGAGCGCGTAACGGAAATGACTGTGTACCGGCTTGCTTACCGAGTGGGTACACAGTCGATCTCAAGTCCGCTGACCCGATGTCGATGATGAGCGTATTCCCGTCACCTCAATGGAAAACGCCATGGTTAGCATCTCGTCTGTTTCGATCATCCAGCCCGTCGCCACTGCTTCGGCCAACGCCACAGCAAGCACTGACGACACGTCTGTCACCGCCAGCGCCGAGGCGTCCAGCGACACTACCAAAGTGTCCGCCGACGGCGCACCGGCGGCGAGTGGCGGCAGCTCCAGCAGCAGTGAAGAATCGGACTCGGTGAAAGCACTGCGCAAGCAGATCGCCGAGCTGCAAAAGCAATTGCAGGAACAACAGCAACAACTGCAAGCGGCCCAGGCCAAACAGGAAAGTGCAGACGCCAAGGCCGCCGATGTGGCGGCGGCTCAGTCGCAGATTGCGACGACCTCAGGTTCGTTGCAGACCGCAACGGCGGCGTTGTTGGCGGCGTTGCAGGAAGAAGGCAGCAGCACTGCGGGATCGATGGTCAGTACGTCGGCCTGATTCGAAAACACAAAAAAGCCGCACGATCCGAAAATCGTGCGGCTTTTTTTATACGCGTATCAGGTGTCTTGTTTGTTGCTCAGGACTTTGCCAGTGGTGGCATCGAAATCCACGTCAAATTCTTTGCCGTCAGCGGTTTTCAGTTCCACTTCGTACTCGAAGCCATTGAAGTGGTTGTCCAGGTCGGTGTCGGTGATGGTCGCACCCGGGTGCAGTTTCAGGGCAGCCTGGTTCATTTCTTCCAGTGGCTTGATCTTGCCGCTCTTGACCAGCTCAGGGATCTGGTCGACGCGAACATCAGCTTGCGCCAGGCCAGCAGTGAGGGTCAGGGCGGCAGCGGTGAACAGGGCAGTCAAAGTCTTCATGAGGTTCTTTCCTTGGTGAGCTGTTTAAGTGGGGCCAGATTAACTGGGGCAACTTAATTCACCCTTAATTCCAGGAGCATCGCCGGCAAGCCGGCTCCTACAGGATTGAGTCGTTCACAAAATTCGCGAATGACGCGGACTTGTAGGAGCCGGCTTGCTGGCGATGGCGTCACCTCGGTTCTGGATCAATACCCGTTGTTCTGCAACAACTGCGCAACCGTACCCGCCGCCGGACGTTTGTAGAACTTCAACAACTCGCTGGCACGGTTGGTGAAGATGCCATCAACCCCGGCGTCCATGACTTTCTGGTAATCCACCGCATCATCGATGGTGTAGACGTGCACCAGCAAACCCTGATCGTGGGTGTACTGGTTCATCCATGGTTTGACCAGGTCCGAGTAGCTCTGATCGCCACCCTTGGTCAGCGCGGCAGAAGGGCCGGTGCCGATCGCGCCTTGAGCCTTGGCGTACTCGACCCATTGCTGGAATTCGGCTTTGTCCTTCGGTTCCTGTTTGGCGTAGTACGTGGCTTTGTCCTTGTCGCCGGACTCGGCGAACGTCACCTTGGACTTGGGCTCGATGCTGCCTTCGCCGACCCACAACAGCAGGATCTTCGGCACTTGCGGCATTTCTTTTTCCAGCAGTTCGAGACTGCTCTTCTCGAAGGTTTGCAGCACCACCTTACCTTTGCCCTGGCCGACGGCGAGTTCGCTTTTCGCCAGTTTCGAACCCGCCGGGCTCAACCATCCGCGATCCTGCAATTTATCCTTGAGGTCACGCTCGAGGCCGGGGAATTGCTTCGGCTCCTTGGTTTCGATGTACAGGCCGGGCTTGTGCAGCGGATTGCCCTGGGCGATGTCGATGATTTCATCGAGGGTCAGGATTTTCAGGCCAGCAAAGGAAGGACGCGCACGATCCGGGTAAGCCGTGTTGAACCAGCTGCCGGCGTCGAGGGTTTTCAGCTCGGCGATGGTGAACGCATTGGCCGGGCTGTCCTTGCGCTCAGGGAACTTGCTGGCGACGTCGGTGGTGCGTTGCAGGTTGTTGTCGTGCAGGGCAAACAGCACGCCGTCCTTGCTGCGTTGCAGGTCGAGTTCCAGGTAATCGGCACCCAGGTCGCGCGCCAGTTTGTAGGCGGCGGCGGTGGATTCCGGTGCATCGAAGGACGCGCCACGGTGGGCAATCACCGCCGGGTGCGGAATGCCTGCATGGGTGGCCAGTGAAGTAGGGCTTGGCTCGCTGGCGGCCTGCGCCTGGCCGAGGCCGAGCAGCACGCTCAGCAGCAGGGCGCTCTTGGTGAAAGTTACAGGCATGGTCGAGATCCTTTCGCAGAGTGTTTTCAAAGACGTCCCTTTTAACAACTGAACGCTGCTTGCGCTATCGCGAGACCGACATAAACGTGTTTAAAGCGGATTTTTTCAGCGCATTTGTGCGGTTCTTTGCAGTACTCTTGGCCCCGGCAGCTTCCCCGGCAGAGGGAACGCCCTTCATTTTGCCCTGCGTGTAAACCATCGATCACTTGTGTGAGGTTTATATGCGCATCACTTCCGAACTCATCTGCCAGGCCGCCGACCAACTCAAAGGCTTCGTCGGTCTCAATCGCAAAACCGGCCAATACATCGTGCGTTTCAGCGAAGACTCCTTCGGTATGGACGTGGCGGATGACGGCATCATTCCTGTGAGTGAATTCGTCTGGGCGTCGGGGCCGGAGCAGGTCATGACGCTGAAGCGCGAGTTGATTCAGTTGTTGCTGGACCAGAACATCGATGACCGGATCAACATTACCGAGCCGTTGCGGGTGTACATGAATCGGCGGGAAGTGCCGGAGATTTCGGCGGTGCGGAGTTTGGTGCGGGGCTGAATTTTTGTGGTGTTTTTGATGGCCCCATCGCCGGCAAGCCAGCTCCTACAGGGTTTTGCGTACGACACCTATCCCCTGTGGGAGCGAGACCGGCTTGCCGGCGATGGCTTTGTGTCAGGCGAAGATTTTTTGATGGTGTACATATCCATTCCTGCGGTAACGGCCGCTAATGGTTTCGC